>DATNJD010000214.1:0-23181 GCA_035604075.1 Acidimicrobiales bacterium | reverse complement strand
GACGACGATCGGGAGGCCGTCGGCCAGGAGCGCCTGGAGGATCGTCCCCGTACCCGACACGAGCACTGCCAGTCGCACGCCGGTCACGCTACCAGCGCGCCGGCGGTGCCCCCGGCCGTCAGGACAGGCCTTTCACCACCTCGACCATCATCTCCCCCGCCTCGGTGGGGTTCTGGGCCACGGTGGCACCGACCGCCGCCAGCGCCGCCATCTTGGCCTGGGCCGTGCCCTGCGAGCCGGAGATGATGGCGCCGGCGTGGCCCATCTTGCGGCCGGGCGGCGCGGTGACACCGGCGATGTAACAGACGACGGGCTTCGTCATGTGCTCGGCGATGAAGGTGGCCGCCTGCTCCTCGGCCGAGCCGCCGATCTCACCGATCATCATGACGGCGCGGGTGTCGGGGTCGCCTTCGAAGGCGGCCAGGCAGTCGATGAAGCTGGTACCGGGGACGGGGTCACCACCGATGCCCACGCAGGTGGTCTGGCCCACGCCCTGCTGCGACAGCTCGTGCAGAGCCTGGTACGTGAGCGTGCCCGACCGGCTGACGATGCCGACGGGACCGCCGGCCATGGCGATGTCGCCCGAGGTGATGCCGATGTTGCACTTGCCCGGCGAGATGATGCCCGGACAGTTGGGACCGAGCAACCTGGTCGACGGGTGGTCCCGGCGGAGTCGGTTGTAGAACAGCGCCTCGTCCTGGGCCGGGATGCCTTCGGTGATGCAGACGATGAAGGAGATGCCGGCGTCGGCCGCCTCGACGATGGCGTCGGCAGCGAACTTCGGGGGGACGACCACGAACGAGGCGTCCGCTCCCGTCGCCGCCACCGCCTCGGCCATGGTGTCGAAGATGGGGACGCCGTCGACGTCCGTGCCGCCCTTGCCGGGCGTGACCCCGGCCACCACCTGGGTGCCGTAGTCCCGGTTGCGCAGCCCATGGAAGCGGCCCTGGCCACCGGTCAATCCCTGGACGACGACCTTGGTGTTCTGGTCCACGAAGATGCTCACTTCTCGCCTCCCGCCAACGCTACGGCCCGGCGCGCCGCGGCGAGCATCGTGGGTTCCATGACCAACTTCTCCGACAGATGTTCGGCCAGGATCTCCCGGCCCGCCTCGGCGTGGGTGCCGTCGAGGCGCAAGACGATGGGGGAACGGATGTCGACGCGCCGCAGCGCCTCCACCACCCCGTTGGCGACCTCGTCGACCCTGGTGATGCCGCCGAAGATGTTCACGAAGATGGCCCTGACCGCCGCGTCGGAGTTGATGACGTCGAGGGCGGCCGCCATGACGTCGGCATTGGCGCCGCCGCCGATGTCCAAGAAGTTGGCCGCCGTGCCCCCCACCTGGGTGACGACGTCCAGGGTGCTCATGGCCAGTCCGGCGCCGTTGGCGATGATGCCCACCGACCCCGACAGGCCGATGTAATTGAGGCCCTTCTCCCGGGCCAGCTTCTCCCGCTCGTCGAGTTCCTCGTCGTCGGCGAAGGCGTCCCACTCCGGATGGCGGTAGGCGGCGTTGTCGTCCAGGGTGACCTTGGCGTCGAGCGCATGGACCCGGCCGTCGGTGGTGAGGATGAGAGGGTTGATCTCGGCCAGGTCGCAGTCACCCTCGACGTAGCAGGTGTAGAGCTTCACGAGCAGTGCGGCCGCCTGCGACCGGGCCTCCTCGTCGATGCCGGCCTCCGCCACGAGGCCGGCGGCCGCCGCCAGCGACAAGCCGTCGACGGGGTCCACGTGGAGACGGGAGATGGCGTCGGGATCGGTGGCGGCCACCTCCTCGATCTCGACGCCGCCCTTGGCCGAGACCATGCAGAGGTGGAGCTTGGCGCCGCGGTCCAAGGTGAAACTGGCGTAGTACTCGCGGGCGATGTCCGAGGCGTTCTCGATCCACAGACGGTGGACGGTGTGGCCGTGGATGTCCATACCGAGGATGGTGGCGGCGTGGCGGCGGACGGCCTCGGCGTCATCGGCCAGTTGGATTCCTCCGGCCTTGCCCCGGCCCCCCACCTTCACCTGGGCCTTCACCACCACGGGATACCCGGCGGCCTCGGCCTGGGCCACCGCCTCGTCCACGGTGTCGGCCACGCCGCCCGGTGATATGGGAATGCCGAACCGGGCGAAGTACTGCTTTCCCTGGTACTCGTAGAGATCCACCGACTGCTCCCTCTCTGCTCACTGCGAATGTGCATGTGCCGTTCTGGGCGTTTCCCGCCCTGTGCCGGCAGGACGTGCCCCGTTCGTGACCGAAGATCCCGCCCCGTGACCCCACCCCGTGGCCCGGCCCATGACCCGGCCCCATGACCCGGGCGCACTACCGTCCCGACGCCGCCTCCCGTTGGTCGAGCGCGTCGGCCACTTCCTGGACGATGGTGGGCAGCGGTGCCCCGGGGGTGAACACGGCGGCCACCCCGAGTTTCTTGAGCGCCGGGATGTCGGCGTCGGGAATGATGCCGCCCACGATGACGAGGACGTCGCCGAGGCCCTCGGCGCGCAGACCGTCGAGGACGCGGGGCACGAGGGTGAGATGGGCGCCCGACAGCAGCGACAGCCCGACGGCGTCGGCGTCCTCCTGCACGGCCACCTGGACGACTTGTTCGGGCGTCTGGTGCAGGCCCGTGTAGATGACCTCGAACCCGGCGTCACGCAGGGCGCGCGCGATGACCTTGGCACCACGGTCATGACCATCGAGGCCCGGCTTGGCCACGATGACCCGGTAGGGACGCATCATCGGCCACTGAGTGTAGGCATCCCTGCCCAACCCGGCGCCAACGGGAGGCTCCGGTCACGGCCGTCCAGGCACCGGGGGCCGGCGCCGAATGAGCTCGGTCGAGGGCGGCCTCAGGCCCGACGGGCCACGATGTTGAGCCGGACGTAGTCGATGACCGGTTCCCCGAGAGCCGCCACCACGGCGGGCAGGAACGCTCGGCGCTCATCGGGGGTCATGGAGGCCACGTGGGTCCTCAGGCAGACCGTCTCCAGATAGGTCTCGAGATCGGCGGGGTCGATCGGGGTCGGTTCGGAGTGGGTCCAGACGTCGACGTCGGTGAATCCCGACCTCTCCAGGCGCCGGCGGGTGTCCTCGGGGGAGGCGTAGAACCACGCTCCGGCCCGATCGCTGCCGGTGGCGCGGACGGCCTCGATGAGACGGGCGATGTTGCCCTGTGCCCCGCACTGGGCCACCAGATGCCCACCCGGGCGCAGGACCCGGGCCAGGAGGTCGAACAGGCGGTCGTGGTCGAGCACCCAGTGGAAGGTGGCGGTCGAGAACACGGCGTCGACGGGGGCCCAGCCCCCGACCGTCTCGGGTGCGAGGTCCAGGAGGTCGGCCTCGACGTAGGTGACGCGGTCGCCGAAGCGGGCCAGACGGCGGCGGGCCTCGGCCAGCATCGCCGCCGCCGCGTCCAGCGCCACCACCTGACCGCCGGTCATCCGATCGAGCAGAAGCTCCGTCACCCTCCCCGTGCCGCAGCCGGCGTCGAGCACAATGTCACCGTCGGCGAGCGGGAGACGGCCGAGGACCTCCGCCCCCCACTGCGTCATGGGATCGGAGATGCGGTCGTAGGTGGAGGCGTCCCAGTGCCGGATCTCCGGCGACGACGCCGGTGGCGAGGACGCGGCGGCGTCCCCGGACGCCGTGGCGGACACGGTCGGTATCAGGCGCCCGAGCGGAAGCGCTCTTCGGCCATCTTGGGCAGGCGACCCTTGCGGCCCGGCGTCGTCGGTCGCCGGGGCCGGCTCTCGGTGTCGGCCGACCGGGACCAGCCCGAGCCGTACGCCTTCACCGTGGGCACGGCGATATCGGTCCCGCCGTCGTCGTCCCAGGGGTCGGGATCGTGCCAGCTGTCGGCGTCGTGGGCCGTGTCGGCGGCGGCGGACCACGTGTCGTCGTCGCCGCGCTCGACCTGCCCTGGATCGCGTGGGCGGCGCCGCAGACGGGAGGAGACGATCCGGGTGGGGTCGGGTCGAAGCGTCGTCGACGCACCGACGTCGCGCACGAGACCGGCCGGGATCTCGGACAGGAACCGGCTCGGGATGGCATGGCTGGTCGAGCCCCACAGGGTCCGGCTCCAGGCGTGGGTGACGTAGAGGCGCCGCCGGGCGCGGGTGATCCCCACGTAGGCGAGCCGGCGTTCCTCCTCGAGTTGCATGGGGTCGTCGAGGGATCGGAGGTGGGGGAACACACCGTCCTCCATCCCCACCAGGAAGACGGCCGGGAACTCGAGGCCCTTGGCCGTGTGCAGGGTCATGAGCGACACCCGGCTGCCGTCGTCCTCGATCTCGTCGGCATCGGACACGAGGGCCACGGACTCGAGGAACTCGTCGAGGGAGTCGTAGTCGGTGGCCGCCCCCACCAGTTCGGCGATGTTCTCGAGCCGACCGGCGGCCTCGAGGGTGTCCTGCGCCTCGAGCTCCGCCACGTACCCGGTGCGTGCCGCCACCGCTTCGATCAGCACGGCGGGACCGGCCCCGGCATCGGCTTCCGCCCGCAGTTCGTCGAGGAGGGTCGAGAGCGACGCCAGACCGGCCGCGGCGCGTCCCGTCACCCCGGCCTCGGCCACCCGGTCGAAGGAGTCGGCAAAGGAGCGGCCCCGCTCGCGGGCCCAGGCGGCCAGGCGGTCGGCGGAGGTCTCCCCCACCCCTCGGCGGGGGACGTTCACGATGCGCCGGGCGGAGATCTCGTCGGACGGGTTGGCCAGCACCCGGAGATAGGCGAGGAGGTCCTTCACCTCGCGACGGTCGTAGAAGCGGGTCCCGCCCACCACCTTGTAGGCGACGGAGCCCCGGACGAGGGCCTCTTCGAGGGCCCGGCTCTGGGCGTTGGTCCGGTAGAAGATGGCCACGTCTCCGTAGCGCAGGCCCTCGGCGTGGTGCAGGCGACCGATCTCGGCCGCCACCCAGGCCGCCTCGTCGTACTCGTCCTCGGCCCGGAAGCGGTTGACGGGCTCCCCCTGCTCCCCGTCGGTCCACAGTTCCTTGGGCACGCGCGAGGTGTTGTTGACGATCACGGCGTTGGCGGCGTCGAGAATCGTCTTGGTGGAGCGGTAGTTCTGTTCGAGCGGGATGATCTCGGCGTCGGGGAAGGCCTTCTCGAACTCGAGGATGTTGCGGATGTCGGCCCCGCGGAAGGCGTAGATGGACTGGTCGGTGTCGCCGACGATGCAGACGTTTCTGTGTTCGGCGCACAGGAGCATGACGAGCTCGTTCTGCACGCGGTTCGTGTCCTGGTACTCGTCCACCAGGACCTGTCGGAATCGCTTCTGGTACGACTCGAGCACGTCGGGCGCGCTGCGCATGACCTTCACCGTCTGCAACAACAGGTCGTCGAAGTCCATGGCCGACGCCGCGAACAGCCGCTGCTGGTATTCGACGTACACGTCGGCCATGCGCCGCTCGTAGACCGACTGCGCCGCAGCGGCGAATTCGGGGGCCTCGACGAGCTCCGCCTTCGCCCCCGAGATGACGGCCTGGACGGATCGGGCGGGGATCTTCTTGGCGTCGATGTTGAGGTCCCGCAGGATCTGCTCGACCAGGCGCCGGGAGTCGGTGTCGTCGTAGATGGTGAACGACGAGCGGTAGCCGAGACGATCGGCGTGCGAGCGCAGGATCCGGACGCACGCCGCGTGGAAGGTCGAGACCCACATGCGTTCGGCCACCGGCCCCACCAGGCCGATGAGACGCGTGCGCATCTCGTCCGCCGCCTTGTTGGTGAAAGTGATGGCCAGGATCTCCCACGGCCGGGCATCGCCGGTGGCGATGAGATGGGCCACCCGGTGGGTGAGGACGCGTGTCTTGCCCGAACCGGCGCCCGCCACCACGAGCAGAGGGCCGCCCCGGTGGACGACGGCGCGTCGCTGTGGTTCGTTCAGGCCCTCGAGAAGCTCGTCGGCGGGAGGGACCGAATCGCTCCATCGCGGCCGCCGGGGCGGCGCCGGTGCCGCCGGCACACCGGCCTCGGCGGACGCCGCCGGCACGTCGGCCAGGGCCTCGTCGACGGCGCCGGCGACAGCATCGGCGATGCCAGGGCGGGTGTCGTCGACGTCCTCGAACTCGTCGATGCCGTCGAAGCTGCCGAGGCCACGGAACCGGTGCAGCGGGGTACCGGCCACGTCACTCCCACTCAATGGTGCCCGGGGGCTTCGACGTGATGTCGAGGGCCACCCGGTTGACGCCGTCCACCTCGTTGATGATGCGGGAGGAGAGGCGTTCCAAGAGGTCGTACGGCAGGCGGGCCCAGTCGGCGGTCATGGCGTCGTCGGAGGTGACGGCGCGGATGACGATCGGGTACGCGTAGGTTCGGCCGTCGCCCATGACGCCGACAGTCCGCACCGCCGGCAGGACGGCGAAGCTCTGCCACAGGTGTCGGTAGAGCCCGGCCCGGCGGATCTCTTCGACCACGATGCCGTCGGCCGCCCGCAGTATCTCGGCCCGGGCGGGGGTGACCTCGCCGATGATGCGCACCGCCAGGCCCGGTCCCGGGAAGGGCTGGCGCCAGACGATTTCCTCCGGCAGTCCGAGCTCTTCTCCCACGGCGCGGACCTCGTCCTTGAACAACTGCCGCAGCGGCTCCACCAGATCGAAGGCCATGTCCTGGGGCAACCCGCCCACGTTGTGGTGCGACTTGATGTTGGCGGCGTCTTTCGTCCCCGACTCGATGACGTCGGGGTAGAGCGTCCCCTGGACCAGGAAGCGCGCGTCCTCGACGTCGCGGGCCACCTCTTCGAAGACGCGGATGAACGTCTCGCCGATGGCCTTGCGCTTCTCTTCGGGATCGGTCAGGCCTTCCAGCACTCCGAAGAAACGGTCGACCGCCTTCACGTGGACGAGATCGACGTGGAACTGCGACCGGAAGGTCTCCTCCACCTGATCGGCCTCGCCCGCGCGCATGAGGCCGGTGTCCACGAACACACAGGTGAGCTGGTCTGCGATGGCACGGTGGACGAGGGCGGCGGCCACGGCCGAGTCGACCCCACCGGACAGGGCACACAGCACCCGGGCTCCACCCACCTGGGCCCGCACGGCGTCCACCGACGACTCGATGATGTTGGTGTGCGTCCAACTGGGACGGGCCCCGCAGACGTCGAAGAGAAAGCGCTCGAGAAGTTCCTGGCCGCGGTGGGTGTGCTGGACCTCGGGGTGGAACTGCACCCCGAGCAGCCGGCGTTCGGTGTCCTCCAGGGCCGCCACCGGGGCGTCGGGCGACGACGCCGTGACCACGAAGCCGGACGGGACCTCCGTGATCGAGTCGGCGTGGCTCATCCAGACGTCGGCATCGGCGTCCGGTGGCCAGTCGGCGAACAGCCGGGAGGCGCCCGTCCGGGTGAGCGGGGTCCGTCCGTATTCGCCCCGCCCCGTTCGGGTGACGGTCCCTCCCAGTTGGGCGCACAGCAGTTGGGCGCCGTAACAGATGCCCAGGATGGGCACCCCGAGGTCGTAGATCCCTGGGTCGAGACGCGGGGCCCATTCGGCGTGCACCGATTCCGGTCCCCCCGACAAGATGATGCCCTTGGGACGGCGCGCCGCCATCTCGTCGACACCGATGTCGTGGCGGACGATCTCCGAATAGACGCGTGCTTCACGCACGCGGCGGGCGATCAGCTGGGCGTACTGGGCGCCGAAGTCGACGACGAGGATGGTCTCGAGGTCGTCGGTCATGACGCGTTGTCTTTGGGCTGGGGGGGAAGGAGGCGGTCCGGCTGCGGGACGGTCTTCAGCGACCCATCCCCACACCCTGGGAACGCTGCAACGCCTTGCCCTCGGTCTGCAGGGCCGGGGCGATCATCACTTCGGCCTTCTGGAATTCCTTGACCGACTGGTAGCCACAGGTGGCCATCGACGTCCGCAGCGCGCCGAAGAGGTTCATCCGACCGTCGTTCTCGTGGGCCGGCCCGAGGAGGATCTCGTTCATGGTGCCCCGGACGGTGGTGCGGACACGGGCCCCGCGCGGCAGTGTGGGGTGGAAGGTGGCCATGCCCCAGTGGTAGCCGAGACCGGGTGCCTCCTGGGCCGAGGACAACGGCGACCCGAGCATGACGGCGTCGGCACCGCAGGCGATGGCCTTGGCGATGTCGCCGCCCCGGCTCATGCCGCCGTCGGCGATGACGTGGACGTAGACGTTCGTCTCGTCGAGGTGGCGCATCCGGGCGCCGGCCACGTCGGCGATGGCCGTGGCCTGGGGGACGCCGATGCCGAGGACTCCCCGGGTGGTGCAGGCGTTGCCCGGACCGACGCCCACGAGCACGCCCACCGCCCCCGTGCGCATGAGGTGGAGGGCGGCCGGGTACGAGGCGCAGCCCCCCACGATCACGGGAAGGTCGAACTCCCGGATGAACTTCTTCAGATTGAGAGGCTCCGCCGTCTTCGAGACGTGCTCGGCCGAGACCACGGTGCCCTGGATGACGAGTATGTCGAGCTCGCCCGCCAGGATGGCCGGGGCCAGTCCGGTCGTCCGTTGCGGGGTGACCGACGCGCAGGAGACGACCCCGGCGGCGTTGATCTCGCGGATGCGTTCGGTGACGAGCTCGGGCTTGATCGGCTCCAGATACATCTGCTGCATCCGGGCCGTGGCCTTCTCGTCGTCGAGCTTGGAGATCTCCTCGAACAGCGAGTCGGGATCCTCGTAGCGGGTCCAGAGGCCCTCGAGGTTGAGCACGGCCAGCCCGCCCAGCCGGCCGATCTCGATCGCCGTCCGAGGGCTCACCACGCCGTCCATGGCCGCCGCCATGAGGGGGAGGTCGAAGCGGAAGGCATCGATCTCCCACGAGATGTCGACATCCTCGGGATCGCGCGTCCGGCGGCTCGGAACGATGGCGATGTCGTCGAACCCGTAGGCCCGGCGTCCCGACTTGTAGATGCCGATCTCGATGTCTGCCACCTGGGTGCCTCCTCAGCGCTGCCGTGCCCGCCCGCCGTCGCCCGCCAGCGTCCTTCTACGTTACCGTCCGGGGCGGACGCCCCTGCGGCGCACGCCGGCGGTCGACACCGAAGCGGTCAGACCTCGAGGACCAGACGCAGCAGATCGACGAGCATCCGGGCCGTGGCCCCCCAGACGGTGTCGTCGGGCAGCTCGAAGAACCAGACCGGGAAGGGCTGGCGGCCCTCGTTGGCGGCGCCGTCGGTCAGCGGCGTCGGACCCCTCCCCGGCACCGTCCACCACTCCTCGCGGAAGACCTGCGGGTCGGCCAGCTCGGTCAAAGAGACGTCGAAGACATGCTCGACCTCGTGCGGGCTCGCCACCAGCGCGGGGCGGCCGGGGAGCAGTCCCACCACCGGGGTGATGGTGCTGCCCGAGGCGAAGGTCGTTACCGGTGTGAGCCGGCCGATCGTCTCCACCGGGTCCGGGTCGAGACCGATCTCCTCGGCCGCCTCGCGCAGCGCCCCCGCCTCCGGGGTCTCCCCCTCGTCCAACCGGCCCCCCGGGAAGCTGACCTCACCGCGATGGGCCCGCAGATGGGCGGCCCGTCGGGTGAGGATGACTCGGGCCTCGCCGTCCTCGTCGAACAACGGCGCCAGGACGGCGGCCGGTGACTGGAGAACGCGAAAGCCGTCGGGGGCCAGCCGGCGGGCGTCGGCCGGGGCCGAGCCAATGTCCCAGAAGGCCCGCCGGACCCGGTCCACAGTGATGCCGTGGCGGCGGCCGGGGGACAGCTCCGCCCACGGGGCCGCCGACCCGGCCCGGGCCGACGGCGGCCGGGGGATGACTTGACGCCCCCCTTCGCGGGGCACGGGGGCGATCGGTGCGTCGGGCCCCGCCCCGAGTTCGACGTCGGGCGTGCCGGTCGGGGTCCCCTCCATCCGATGCAGGCTATTCCGGTCGTCGTGGACGCCATGGCGGTCGTGGGAGACGCCCGCCCGCGACGGCGGCCGGACCCTGGGGGCCCGGCCGCGTCGTTCACCTGGCGACCGGGCCCCACGGGGCTCCGGTCGAGACCGGCTACATCATGCCCATGCCACCCATGCCACCCATGCCGCCCATACCGGCGGCGGCAGCGGCGGCCGCCGCCCCGCCATCGGACTTCTCGGGCTTGTCGGCCACGAGGGCCTCGGTGGTGAGCAGCAGACCGGCCACCGACGCCGCGTTCTGCAGCGCCGAGCGGGTGACCTTGGCGGGGTCGATCACGCCCACCTTCACCAGGTCCTCGAACACTCCGGTGGCGGCATTGAGACCAACCGTTCCCGTCTCGGACTCGACCTGGCGGACAGTGACCGCTCCTTCGAGGCCGGCGTTGATGGCGATCCACTTGAGGGGTTCGTCGAGGGCCTTGGCCACGATGCGCGCCCCGGTGGCCTCGTCGCCCTCGAGGCTCTTGGCCACCTTCTCGACGGCGGCCCGGCTGCGGACCAGGGCGGTCCCCCCACCGGCCACGATGCCCTCTTCGATGGCGGCCCGGGTGGCGGAGAGAGCATCCTCGATGCGGTGCTTCTTCTCCTTCAGCTCCACCTCGGTGGCGGCTCCGACGCGGACGACGGCCACGCCCCCGGCCAGCTTGGCCAGCCGTTCTTGGAGCTTCTCCCGGTCCCAATCGGAGTCGGTGTCCTCGATCTCGCGCTTGATCTGGGCGATCCGGCCCTTCACGTCGTCGGGATTCCCGGCGCCGTCGACCACGGTCGTGTCGTCCTTGGTGATGATCACCTTGCGGGCGGACCCGAGCAGATCGATGGTCGTGTTCTCGAGCTTCAGGCCGATCTCCTCGGAGATGACCTGACCCCCGGTCAGCACGGCCAGGTCCTGCAGCATCGCCTTGCGGCGTTCGCCGAACCCCGGTGCCTTCACCGCCACCGATGTGAACGTGCCGCGGATCTTGTTGACCACCAGGGTGGCCAGCGCCTCACCGTCGACGTCCTCAGCGATGATCAGCAGGGGCTTGCCCGTCTGCATGATCTTCTCGAGCACGGGCACGAGGTCGTGGACGGCCGAGATCTTCTGGTTGGCGATCAGCACGAAGGGGTCGTCGAGGACCGCCTCCTGGCGCTCGGGATCGGTCACGAAGTAGGGCGAGAGGAATCCCTTGTCGAATTGCATGCCCTCGGTGAACTCGAGCTCGAGGCCGAAGGTGTTCGACTCCTCGACCGTCACCGTGCCGTCCTTGCCCACCTTGTCGATGGCCTCGGCCAGGATGTCGCCGATGTTCGAGTCGGCCGCCGAGATGGCGGCCACCTGGGCGATCTCGTGCTTGGAATCGATCTCCTTGGACTGCTTCTTGATGGCGGCTACCGCCGCGGCCACGCCCTTCTCCATGCCCCGCTTGAGCGCCATGGGGCTGGCGCCGGCGGCCACGTTGCGCAGGCCCTCGTGGATCAGGGCCTGGGCCAGCACCGTGGCGGTGGTGGTGCCGTCACCGGCGACGTCGTTCGTCTTGGTGGCGACCTCCTTCACCAACTGGGCACCCATGTTCTCGAACGGGTCCTCCAGCTCCACTTCGCGGGCGATGGTCACGCCGTCGTTGGTGATGGTGGGGGCACCGAACTTCTTGTCGATCACGACGTTGCGGCCCTTCGGGCCGATCGTGACCTTGACGGTGTCGGCCAGCTTGTTCACGCCGGCCTCGAGGCCGCGTCGCGCCGCCTCGTCGAACTTCAGGATCTTGGACATCGGCGACTACTTCTTCAGGACTTTGGCGAGGACGTCACGGCCGGAGAGGATGAGCAGGTCCTCGCCGTCGATCGTGATCTCGGTGCCGCCGTACTTCGAATACACGACGGTGTCGCCGACCTTGACATCGATAGGGATGAGCTCGCCCGAGGTCTCGGCACGGCGACCGGGTCCGGCGGCGAGAACCTCGCCCTGCTGTGGCTTCTCTTTGGCGGTGTCGGGGATGACCAGCCCAGAGGCTGTGGTCTCCTCGGACTCACCGGGGCGGACGACGATCCGGTCCTCGAGGGGGTGGAGCTTCATACTGACGAGCCTCCTGTGGGCGTTAGCACTCTAACCTTGCGAGTGCTAACGATAGCGGGCTCCGGACCCCGCGGCAACCGCCCCCCGGCCCGAATCGGCCCGTACCGGCCGTCCCCCGCCCGTTCCCGGCCCACCCCCAGGGACGACCGGCCGCTGCTCAGGGCAGGAGCCGGAGCGGCAGGTTGGGATCGGCGGCGGTGTCCAGGGGGCTCGGGCCCAGGTGCACGAGCTGCCACCAGGCGGCCGCCGCGATCATGGAGGCGTTGTCGGTGCACATGGCCCGGTCGGGCAGGTAGACCGGTATGCCCAGCTCGGCGCCGGCCGCCTCGAGGGCGAGCCGCAGGGGGCCGTTGGCCGCCACCCCCCCGCCCAGGCACATCGCCCCCGCCCCCGTGGTCTGGGCGGCGCGGACCAGCTTGGCCACGAGCACGTCGACGACGGCCTGTTGGAACGAGGCGGCCACGTCCTCGTTGGAGGCGTCGGGGTGCTTCTGCACGGCCCGCACGACGGCCGTCTTGAGCCCCGAGAAGGACAGGTCGAGGCCGTCGTCGACGAGGGCCCGGGGAAAGGCGAAGGCCGACGGGTCGCCCGACGCGGCGGCGCGCTCGATGGCGGGGCCGCCGGGGTAGCCGAGGCCCAGGAAGCGGGCCACCTTGTCGAAGGCCTCCCCGGCGGCGTCGTCCAGGGTGGCCCCGAGCAGCCGGTAGCGACCGGGGCCCTCCATGGCGACGATCAGGCTGTGGCCCCCCGAGACGAGGGCCACCACCAGGGGCCAGTCCCCCGCCGCCCCGTCATCGGGGGACCGACCGGGACCGGAATGGTCGAGCAGGGCGGCGAAGAGGTGCCCCTCCAGGTGGTTGACGGCCACGAAGGGCACGTCCCAGGCGAGCGCCAGGGCCTTGGCCTCGCTGATGCCCACGAGCAGCGAGCCGATGAGACCGGGACCGGAGGTGGCGGCCACGGCCTCGAGCCCCGGTGCCCGCCGGCGGAGCCCGGCGTCGGTCAGCGCCAGGCCGAGCACGGCCGGCAGCAGCTCGAGGTGGGCCCGGCCGGCGATCTCGGGGACCACCCCGCCGTAGGCGGTGTGGCGGTCGATCTGGCTGGACACCACCGACGACCGGATACGGCCGTCGGCTCCCACCACGGCCGCCGCCGTCTCGTCGCACGAGGTCTCGATGCCCAGGATGGCCGCCGTCGTCGGGGCGCTCACCGGTCCGACTCCAGGTGGGCCTCGATGTCGGCCAGCCTCGCCGCGTACTCGGGGCCGTCGATGTCGCGGACCCACATGATGATGGCGTCCTCCCCCGTCTCGGCGTAGTAGTTCTTCCTGACCCCCACCGGGGCGAAGCCGAAGCGACGGTACAGCGCCTGGGCCGGGTCGTTGCCCACCCGGACCTCCAGCGTCAGGTGCTTCACCCCGAGACCGGGGGCGGACCGGGCCAGGTCGAGGAGCAGGACCGTGCCGATCCCCCGGTGGTGCCAGCCGGGGTCGACGGTCAGGGTGGTGACATGACCCTCGTCGTCGACGATCATCAGCCCGGCGTAGCCCACCACGATGGGCCCGATCGAACCCACGATGTACCGGCGCGACGAGCGCTGGGCCAGTTCGGAGAGAAAGAGATTGGCCGACCAGGGCCGGGGGTAGGCGTCCTCTTCGATCCGGACCACGGCCCGCAGGTACCGGCGGCGCAGAGGGGCGATCCGGACGGCCCCGGCCACCTTCCGGCCCGGACCCCCGTTCGCCCCCGGGCCGTCGTCCATCGTCGGCCCGTCGATCGTCATGGCGTCGGCGCCCGGGCCGGCCGGGGCGGGATCCGCTGTTCCCAGTTGATCCGGGCGTCGGCCTGGCGGAGGTACCGGGGCATGACCGCGGCCCCGTCCACGGCCCGACCGGCCCGGGCCCGGGCCACGCACAGGTCGGCCAGTGCCGTCACCGGAGGCGACCCGTAAGCCGGCCCCGCCAGGGTGGCCCCGGCGACGTCGGCGAAGAGCGATCGGTACCGCAGGGCGCCGTTGCCCACGAGGACGGGGCCCTCGTGCAGCGCGGCCAGCTCCGCTGCCAGCTCCCCCGGGGCCGAGACGGCCTCCGATCCCACCTCGACGGGCCCGCCGGGCGCCGGCCGGAAGCGGCCGGAGAAGACCTCGGCCCGCCGGGCGTCGACCACGGGGACGACCAGACGGCCCTCGGCCAGCCCCGACAGGGTCACGGCGTGGGCCAGGACCTCGAGGCTGCCGGCCGGCACCACCGGGATCTCGAGGGCGAAGGCGAGCGCCTGGGCCGTGCCCACCCCCACCCGCAGGCCGGTGAAGAGTCCCGGCCCGATGTCGACCCCGACCATCTCCACGTCGGCGAGCGCCACCCCCAGCCGCCGGCACAGGGCTTCGATGGCGGGGGCGATCGTCTCGGTGTGACGCCGTCCGGCCACCGTGAGCGATCCCAGCACGCCCTCCTCGTCGGCCACGGCCACCGCCGCCGTCTCGGTGGCCGACTCCACCGCCAGCACGAGCACCGCCCTCAGGCCTTCCACCGACGGAGCCGCTCGGCCAGGGCGTCCGACCGCGCCCACCAGCTGCCGTCGGGCTCGACGGTCACCGTTCGTTCCTCGTCGGCTCGTTCCTCGTCGGCTCGTTCCTCGTCGGCTCGTTCTTCGTCGGCTCGCTCGTCGTCGGCTCGCTCGGCAGGGGTCGCGGCGGCGGACAGCCGGACGGTCAGGGCCTCGTGACCGAAGAGCGAGCCGGCCACATCTCCCCATTCGATCACGGCGACCGCGTCGTCCTCGACCATCTCCCCGAGACCGAGTTCGACGACGTCTTGGAGCCGGTCGAGCCGGTAGAGGTCGGCGTGCAGCAGGGTCCGGATGGCGCCCCGGTCGCCCGAGCTGTGGCAGCGGTAGGCCCGGACGAGGGTGAAGGTAGGGCTGGTGACGGACTCGGTCACCCCCAGGCCGGCGGCCAGGCCCTGGCTGAAGGTCGTCTTGCCCGTGCCCAGGTCGCCCACGAGCAGGACCAGGTCTCCCGGGCGCAGCACCGTGGACAGCGCCGCCGCCAGCGCGCGGGTCTCGTCGGCCGAGGAGGTGCGCGCCACGATCGCCGACGCTGTCACCGGGTCACGGGGCGTCGCCGGCCAGAAGCCGCTTGGCCCGGATCAGGTCGGCCCGCATCCCCGCCACCACCTCGGCTCCCCCCCGCAGCGCCGCCGCCGGATGGAAGGTGGGGACCAGGTGGCCGCGGCGGAAGGGGTAGACCCGGCCCCGGAGCCGGGTGATCCCCTCCGTCGTCTCGAGCAGCAGCCGGGTGGCGAAGTTGCCCAGCGTCACCACCACGGCCGGATCGATCAGGTCCAGCTGGCCCTCGAGGTAAGGGCGGCAGGCCGCGATCTCGTCCGGCAGCGGATCGCGGTTGCCGGGGGGCCGGCACTTGACGACGTTGGCGATGTAGAACTGCGACCGGTCGAGGCCGAGCTCCTGCTGGACGAGCTTGTCGAGCAGCTTGCCCGACCGACCGACGAAGGGCTCACCGGCCAGGTCCTCCTCGCGCCCGGGCCCCTCGCCCACGAACAGCAGGCCGGCCTCGGGGTCCCCGACACCGAAGACGACCTGGGTCCGACCGGCGGCCAGGGCGCAGCGGGTGCAGCGGAGGGCCTCGGTCCGCAGCTCGGCCAGGGTGCCCACGACCGGGTCAGGAGATCTTGGCCGTGAACTCGTCGACCAGGCGGGAGAACTCGTGACGGCGTTCGAGCATGGGCATGTGCCCGCAGCGGGGCAACTCGACCAGCTGCGCCTCGGGCAAGGCGTCGACCATCCGCCGGGCGAGGCGCGGCGCCGTGAGCCTGTCGTGCGAGCCCACCACCACGAGGACGGGCAGGTCGATGGCGCCGAGCTTCCCCGAGAGGTCGAAGAGGGCGAGCGAGGGGATCAGGTCGGCCAGCGTCCGCGACGGCGTGGCGCGGTGCATGGCCTCGACGAAGCGGACCTGGGCGGGCGGGGCGTCGGCGCCGAAGCCGAGCCGGACGATCCACCAGCGCAGGTCGCGCGAGGGCAGGGCCTTCGCTCCGAACCGTTCCCCGACGAGCAGGGCCCGGGCCGTCACCGGACCGGTCACCCGGGCCACGCCCGTCCAGCCCGGCAGGGTGGCGAAGGGCCCGGCCGTGGTCGACGTCAGGATGACGCCGGCCAGTCGCCGGTGCCGCTCGGCGGCGGGCAGGTCGAGCACCAGTTGCAGGGCCACCATCCCGCCCATGGAGTGGCCCACCACGACCGCGCCCTCCACGCCGAGCACCTCGAGCACAGTCCGGACGTCGGCGGCCAGCGTCTCGAGACCCGAGCCGGTCGACCCGGGCAGCGACTGGCCGTGGCCCCGCAGGTCGACGGCGATGACCCGGTGGTGGTCGGCCAGGTCGCGCAGCTGGTGCACCC
The DNA here is from genome assembly GCA_035604075.1 of Acidimicrobiales bacterium. Lineage (GTDB taxonomy): Bacteria > Actinomycetota > Acidimicrobiia > Acidimicrobiales > UBA8190 > Palsa-661. Next base: position 6,876 of record DATNJD010000214.1, on the reverse strand, counting down.
AGAGGGCGGAGCTCAGCATGAACCCGTGCAGCAGCACGAGCGGCGGCCCCTGCCCGCGTTCGACGACGTGGATCCGGCCGCCGTCCTCGGTGTCGACGAAGTGGTGGCGAAGGTCGTCGGGCAGGGCCAGGCCCTCGGCCGCCATCTCCCCGGCCGTGGCCGCCGAACGCGAGACCGCCCGGTGCTGCAGGGCCCACCCCACCGCCCCGGCCACAGCGGTGGCGCCGGCACCGAGGGCGAACACCCGGCCCCGTCGGCGGCCCTTCGACTCCCCGCTGCTCATGTCTTCTCCTCCTCGCCGGGTGCCCCGTCGACCACCACCCGGGGCACCCGTGACCCGATCTCCGTGAGCACCTCGTTGCCGATGGTGCCGAGGACGTCGGCCCAGTCCTGCACCGACAGGCATCCTTCACCCTGCCGGCCGATGAGCACCACCTCGTCGCCCACCGACACCTCGGCGTCGGGACCGCAGTCCACCACGATCTGATCCATGGTGACCGTACCGGCCAACGGGCGGCGGCGACCGCCGATCAGCACGGTACCGCCCCGCCGGCCGTAGCGTCGGGGGACGCCGTCGGCGTAGCCGATGGGGACGGTGGCGACGACCGACCGCCGCCCCAGGGCCGTCCGCCGGCCGTAGGACGGCCGTTCCCCGGCCTCGAGGGTCCGGACGAGCGACACCCGCGACCGCAGCGACAGCACGGGCCGCAGACCCTCGCCCCCCGCCACCGCCGGCTGGGCGGCCAGCACCGGGGCGAGGGCGGGCGTGGGCACCACCCCGTACAGCGAGATGCCGCACCGGACCATGTCCAGCCGGGTCTCGGGCACGGCGATGGCCCCGGCCGAGTTGGCCAGGTGCACGAGGGGCGGATCGAGCCCGGCGGCGGCCAGGGCGGCCCGGGTCTCGGCCAGCAGCGCGACCTGGCCGGCGGTGAAGGCCCGGCTCTCGTCGTCGACCTCGTCGGCCACGGCCAGGTGGCTCCACAGGCCTCCGAAACGGAGTCCCGGAGCGGCGTCGACGGCGGTGACGATGGAGACGACGTCGGCCGGATCGGCGCCCACCCGGTGCATGCCCGTGTCCACCTTCACCTGCACGGTGAGCGCCGTGCCGGCGGCGGCGGCGGCCCGGGCGGCGCCGTCCACGGCGGCGGCCGTGTAGAGCGTCGGCGTGAGTCCCCTGTCCACGACCGTGCCCATGGACGCAGCCGGCGGCTCGGACAGCACGAGCACGGGGGCGTCGATGCCGGCGTCGCGCAGCGCCACCCCCTCTTCCACGAGCGCCACCGCCAACCACGAGGCCCCGCCCTCCACCGCCGCCCGGGCCACGGCCACGGTGCCGTGGCCATAGGCGTCGGCCTTCACCACGGCGCACAGCGCGGCGGGCGCCGCCAGCCGCTTCAGCAGCGCCGCGTTGTGGCGGACGGCGCCCAGGTCGACCGTGGCCCAGGTGGGCCGTAGCCCCGGATAGGGCTCACCCACGGCGGGCGCCCGACAGCCACCGACCGAGGAGGTCGGCCAGGTCGCCCGCCACCAGGCCCTCGGGGGGACCAAGGTCGGCGGCACGCCCGTGGACGTGGGCGGCGAGGCCGGCGGCCTCGAAGAGCGGCAGGCCCCGGGCCACGAAGGCGCCGATGGCGCCCGACAGGACGTCGCCGGTGCCGGCCGTGGCCAGTCGGGGGGAGCCGGCCGTGACAATCAGGGCGGTGCCCCCGGGCTCGGCCACCACCGTGGTGGGCCCCTTCAGCAACACGACGGCCCCACAGGCGGCGGCGAGCGTCCGGGCCGCGTCGATGCGGTCGACCCCAGGCGGCCCCCCCGTCAGGCCGGCGAACTCCCCGTCGTGCGGGGTGAGCACGGCGCGGGCGCCGCCCGGCTGATCCCCGTCGGCACCGCCGACGACGGGGGCGATCTCCTTGCCCGTTCCGAGCGCCACCAGGCCGTCGGCGTCCACCACCACGGGCACCGGTGCCTCGGCCACCAGCCGCCGGACCTCGGCCGCCGTCCCGGCCGCCCGGCCGAGGCCGGGGCCGACCACGAGGGCCCGGCAGCGCGTCACCATCTCGAGGGCGGTGTCGGCCCAGCCGTGGGCGGCCAGTTCGGTGGCCACCGCCTCACCGGCCGGCAGCAACGCCGGGTCGGCCCCGGGGACCCCCAGCCGGACCATGCCGGCGCCGGCGCGGTAGGCGGCCCGGGCGCACAGCTCGGCCGCCCCCGACATGCCCGGGGATCCGGCCACCACGGCCACGGCCGACTGCCACTTGTAGGAATTCCGGGGCCGCACGGGCAGGAGCCGGGCCACGTCGGCGTCTTCCACCACCCAGAGCCGGGCCCGGTCCACGCCGAGGCCGATGTCGACCACCTCGACCCGGCCGGCGAGCAGGGGCCCGTCGCCCTGGAGCAGGCCCGGTTTGAGCGCGGCGAAGGTGACCGTGACGTCGGCCCGCAGGGGCTCGCCGCACGCCTCGCCCGTGTCGCCGTCAACCCCCGAGGGGATGTCGACGGCCAGCACGGGGACACCGGCCGGCACCGACGGGGCCCGGTAGGTCCCCCGGAAGCCGGTGCCGTAGGCGGCATCGATGACGAGGTCGACGCGTCCGTCGCGGCCGATCCGCTCGGGCGCCTCGGCCGCCTCCAGGACCCGTACCCGGGCCCCGCGCCGGCGTAGCCGGTCGGCGGCCACCCGGCCGTCGGCGCCGTTCGAGCCCTTGCCGGCTACGACCACCACCCGGCGGCCGTAGCCGCCCCCGAGCAGGCGCAGCGCGGCGGTGGCCACGGCCGTGCCCGCCCGGTCGACCAGGGTGGCGTGGTCCACCCGGGTCAGGGCGTCGGCGTCGATGGCCTTCATCTCGGCCACGGTGACGACCGGCTTCATCCGTCCCCCTCGGCCACGACGCTCGCCACCGCCACCAGCTCGGTGTGGCTCAACGACAGGTGCCACCAGCGCACGCCGCGCGCCGCCGCCAGGGTGGCGGCGCGGCCGGCCAGGGCCAGGCGGGGGGCGCCGCCGGGGTCCCGGACGACTTCCACGTCGTGGAAGTCGGCGGCCCCGATGCCCACCCCGAGCGCCTTCAGCACCGCCTCCTTGGCGGCGAAGCGCGCCGCCAGGCGCGAGGCCGGATCCTTCCCCGACGCGGCGTAGGAGCGTTCGGCGTCGGTGAACAGGCGCCCCGCCACCGCCGGCCGGCGCTCGAGGACAGCGCGGAAGCGGGCCACGTCGACGGCGTCGATCCCGATGCCGCGGACACGGGTCCCCATGGCCTCGGCCCCGTCGTGCTCGCCGGCGGGGCCCGTCACTCGACCGTGACGGTCTTGGCCAGGTTGCGGGGGCGGTCGACGTCGAGACCGTGCAGGGCGGCCAGGTGATAGGCGAAGAGCTGCAGCGGCACCACGTCCACCACAGGGGCGAAGAGCGGTTCGGTCTCGGGCACCCACAGGACGGCGTCGGCCTCGGCCGCCGTCTCGTCGTCGCCGTCGTTGGCCACCAGCACCACGGTGGCACCGCGGCTGCGGACCTCGGCGATGTTGCTCATCATCTTCTCCCACAGCCGCGTCCGCGTGGCCACCGCCACCACCACCGCCCCCGGTTCGATCAGCGCGATGGGCCCGTGCTTCAGCTCGCCGGCGGGGTAGCCCTCGGCCCGCAGGTAGGAGAGCTCCTTCAGCTTGAGCGCGCCTTCGAGGGCCACGGGGAATCCCACGTGACGGCCGAGGAAGAAGAAGTCGCGTGTCGTCGTGAACCGGCCCGCCACCGCCGCGACGGCCTCCTCGCGGCCGAGGACGGTCTCGATCAGAGACGGCAGCTTCTCCAGCTCCCCGAAGAGCCGGCGGGCGTCGTCCGCCGGCAGCGTCCCCCGCAACTGGGCCAGGTACAGCGCCAACAGCTCCAAGGCCACGATCTGGGAGAGGTGGGTCTTGGTGGAGGCCACCCCCACCTCGGGACCGGCGTGGGTGTAGAGGACGCCGTCGGCCACCCGGGCCATGGACGAGTCGACCACGTTCGAGATGACGAGCACCTTGGCGTTCCACGTCCGCGCCTCGCCCATGGCCTGCAGGGTGTCGATGGTCTCGCCCGACTGGCTCACCCCGACCACCAGGGTCCGCTGATCGAGGACGGGATCGCGGTAGCGGAACTCCGAGGCGATGTCGATCTCGGTGGGGAGCCGGGCCCACCGTTCGATGGCGTACTTGGCCACGAGGCCGGCGTGGTAGCTCGATCCGCACGCCACGATGAAGACCTTGTCGACCCGGCGCAGATCGTCGGGGGTGATCCGCAATTCGTCGAGCCCGATGGTGCCGTCGGGCAGGAGCCGGCCGAGCAGGGTGTCGGCCACGGCCCGGGGCTGCTCGTGGATCTCCTTGCCCATGAAGTCGGGGTAGCCGCCCTTCTCGGCCGCTTCGATGTCCCAGTCGACCTGGAGCTCGGTCGGTTCCACCACCTTGCCCGCCAGGGTCGTCACCCGGATCTGGCCGGGCCTGAGCTCCACCACCTGGTCGTCGTCCAGGACCCAGAAGCGTCGGGTGTGGCCGAGCAGGGCCGGGATGTCCGAGGCGAGCAGGGCCACGGGCTTGTCGCCGTCGCCGAGGCCCACCACGAGGGGCGAGACGCGGCGGGCGGCCACGATGGTGCCCGGTTCCGAGGCGGCGATGACGGCCAGGGCGAACGCCCCGCGGACGTCGCGCAGCGACGAGCGGACGGCGTTGGCGAGCGATGAGCCCGACGCCATCTCCTCCTCCACCAGGTGGGCGAAGACCTCGGTGTCGGTGTCGGAGGCGAGCACGTGGCCGGCCTCGCGCAGCCGGGCCGCCAGCTCCCGCCAGTTCTCGATGATGCCGTTGTGGACGACGGCCACCTTGCCACTGCAGTCGAGGTGGGGGTGGGCGTTGGTCTCGGTGGGATGGCCGTGGGTGGCCCAGCGGGTGTGGCCGATGCCGGCCGTCACGCCGGGGGGGACGGCCTCGACGACCTTTCTCAGGTCGGCCAGCGACCGCGTCCCCGTGGCGGCGCGGGCCCGGTAGAGGTCGTGATCGTGGTCGAGGGCGACGCCGGCCGAGTCGTAGCCGCGGTACTCGAGGCGCTCCAGGCCGTCGAGCAGGAGATCGAGGACACCCTCGTCACCCGTGGCTCCGATGATGCCGCACATCGCTCCAGGCTACGGCGCGCCGGGTCCCACGTCGGCGTCCGCCCGTTGCACCACGGCGCAGAGCCGTTCGACGACCCGGAGGGCCAGGTCCTCGTCGGCCGCCTCGACCATGACCCGGACGAGGGGCTCGGTCCCGCTGGCCCGCAGGAGCACCCGGCCGGCGACGCCCAGTTCGTCGGCGACGGTGGCCACCTCGTGGCGGACAGCCTCGCTCTCGACCACGCGGCCCGGGTCGGCGGCGCGCACGTTCACGAGGACCTGGGGCAGGCGCTGCATGACCTCCCCGGCCAGATCGGCCAGGGGCCGGGCCGTCCGGCGCAGGAGGTCGAGCAGCAGCAGACCGGTCAGGATGCCGTCGCCGGTGGTGGCCCGCTCCCGGAAGACGAGGTGGCCGGACTGCTCCCCCCCGAGGGTGAGGCCGTCGGCGTCGAGCGCCTCGAGCACGGAGCGGTCGCCTACCGGCGTCTCCCGGACGGCGATCCCCTTCTCGGCCATGGCCAGCCGGAAGCCGAGGTTCGACATCACCGTCACCACCACCGTGTTGCCGGCCAGCCGGCCCCGCTCGGCCAGGTCGGTGGCGAAGAGGGCGAGGAGCTCGTCGCCGGTGGTGGCGGCGCCGGTGTGGTCCACGGCCACCAGCCGGTCGGCGTCGCCGTCGAGGGCCAGGCCGATCTCCGCCCCCCGCCGGCGCACCTCGGCCGACAGGCGGTCGGGGTAGGTCGAGCCGCACCCGTCGTTGATGTTCGTCCCGTCGGGTTCGGCGCAGATGACGTCGACGGCCGCCCCGAGGCGGCCGAGGACGACGGGGGCGATGGCCGAGGCGGCCCCGTTGGCACAGTCGAGGACCACCCGCATGCCGTCGAGGGAACGACCCTCGAGGGCCGACACCAGGTGCTCGACGTAGCCGTGGGCGGCGCCGGGGTCCGACGACAGCCGGCCCACGCCGCGCCCGGTGGGGGGCCGGGGCGTCGCGCCGCCGGCGGCCAGGACGCGGTCGAGCTCGTCCTCCACCGCCGCCTCGACCGGGCCGGGCAGCTTGACGCCGCCGGGGGCGAACAGCTTCACCCCGTTGTCGGTGAAGGGATTGTGCGACGCCGAGATCACCGCCCCGGGGAGCTCGTGCGCCGCGCACAGCCAGGCCACGCCGGGCGTGGGCAGGACACCGAGATCGACGACGTCGGCGCCTTCGCTCGCCAATCCGGCCGACAGGGCGGCCTGCAACAACGGGCCCGACTGCCGGGTGTCGCGGCCGATGAGGAAGGTCGGGGCGGGAAGTGCTCGGGCCGTGGCCCGGCCGAGGGCCAGGACCAACTCGGCTCCGAGCTCGGCGTTGGCGACACCCCGGATGCCATCGGTGCCGAACCGGACACCCACGGCCGGACTACCGCTTCGAGTACTGGGGCGCCTTGCGGGCCTTCTTGAGGCCGTATTTCTTGCTCTCCTTCTCGCGGGCGTCGCGGGTGAGGAGGCCGGCCTTCTTGAGGGTGGCGCGCAGCTCGGGGTCGAGCTCGAGGATGGACCGGGCGATGCCGAGCCGCATGGCACCGGCCTGGCCCGAGACGCCGCCGCCGTCGATGGTGGCGTCGATGTCGTAGCCCTCGCCCAGGTTGGTGAGGCGCAACGGCTCGGTCACCACCATGCGGTGGGTGGCCGAGGTGAAGTACTGCTCGATCGGCTTGCGGTTGACGGTGATCGTGCCCTGCCCCGTGCGGACGCGGACGCGGGCGACGGCCCA
>DATNJD010000213.1:0-2476 GCA_035604075.1 Acidimicrobiales bacterium | reverse complement strand
GAGAAGTCCACGTCGTTGGCAGTGACCCGGCGCTCTTGCATGCGCTAAGGGTAGTGTCGGAAGGGTTAGGGGCTTCCCTTGTCCGGGTAGCGACACGGCGTCGCCGTCGATGGCGACGGGAACGTCAAGGGAGTTGGCGAGACCGGAGGGGGTCGTACGCTGCGAGTCACGTTCTTCGGCGTTCGGGGATCGTGTCCCTGTTCAGGGGCCGGGTATCTCCGTTACGGCGGAAACACGTCGTGCGTGGCTGTCACCGTGGGCGACGAGCCGCCGATCGTGCTCGATCTCGGGACCGGCCTGCGGCCCTTCGGTCGAGAGGTGGAAACGCGCTACGACACGGGCGAGCCCATCGAGATGACGGCGCTGCTCACCCATCTGCACTGGGACCACATCGTCGGGCTGCCCTTCTGCACCCCTCTGCTCGGTTTCGGTACCCGCATGGACGTGTACGGGCCGCCCCAGGTAGGCGGCACCCTCCATGATGTGATCGACCGTGTGGTGATCCCGCCGTTCTTCCCCGTCCAGGTGAAGGAGCTCCACGGATCCATCGACTTCCACGAGGTCGAGGAGGATGACTTCGCCATCGGGTCCGCCAAGATCAGGGTGCGGCGAGTTCCCCATGTGGGAACGACGCTCGGATTCCGCATCGAGGCCGATGGTGCCAGTGTGGCGTTCGTGAGCGACCATCAGACACCCGAGGACCGCACGGCGGTCGCCTCGAGCGTGCTCGAGCTGGCCGACGGGGCCGACCTACTGATCCACGACGCGCAGTACACCGACGAGGAATTCGTGGAGAAGTCCACCTGGGGTCATTCGACGATCGGGTATGCCGTGCACGTGGCGGCCGAGGCCGGGGCGCGCCGATTGTCGCTGTTCCACCACGATCCTGATCACACCGACGAGATCCTCGATCGCCTGGTCGAGAAGGCGGGGCACGCCCCCGGGGCTTCTCGACTCGAGGCCGTATCTGGCGCGGCAGAGGGATCGTCCGTCGAACTCGGCCACCGGTGACCCTGGTGGACGAAGCCGGACAGCAGGCTGGGCCGGAGGCGGACGGCCACCGATTCGATACCGGCCGTTTCCGCGAGGTGATGGGTCATTTCGCCACCGGGGTGACGGTCATCACGGCCATGGAGGACGAGGGTCCCGTGGGATTCACGTGCCAGGCCTTTGCCTCGTTGTCGTTGGAGCCGCCTTTCGTCGCCCTGGCGCCGGGAAAGAACTCCACCAGCTGGCCCCGCATCGCCCAGGCCGGCTCCTTCTGCGTAAACATCCTGGCCGAAGACCAAGAAGCACTCTGCCGAGACTTCGCCGTGTCCGGGGGGGACAAGTTCGCCGGCGTCGGCTGGCGAATCGGTGGCAACGGCGCGCCGATTCTCGACGGCGTCCTCGCCTGGTTGGAATGTGCTCTGGTGGTCACGCACGATGCCGGGGATCATGAACTCGTCATCGGCAGGGTCAATGACATGGGGGTGACCCGGGGCCGTCCCCTCGTGTACTACCGCGGAGGCTTCGGTCGCTTCGAACCCTGAGTGCCGACGGAAAACCCGGAGGCGCGCCGTGAACGGCTGACCCCGGGAATTTCTGGGGAACGACGCCCTGTAGCCTGTTGCGCCGTGCCCGAGATCACGCCTTCCCACGTCATCCAGGATGTCGTCGTGGTCGAACCCGACTCCCATGGTGACGATCGCGGTCGCTTCGTCGAGACGTATCGCCGATCGTGGTTCGGCCTGGGTCGGGAGATGGTTCAGGGCAACCGGACGGAGAAGCAGGCCGGAGCGGTCGTCGGTCTCCACTACCACCTGCACCAGGCCGACTACTGGTACGTCCTGCGGGGCCGGGCCCGGGTCATCTTGCACGACCTGCGGACCGGTTCACCCACCGACGGCGCCACCTTGGCCCTCGATCTCGATGGTGAGGACGATCGTGGTGTGTTCATTCCACCCGGCGTGGCCCACGGGTTCGCGTCGCATACCGACCTGCTCATGTGGTACCTGGTGGACAACTACTACAACCCGGCCGATGAGATGGGCGTGGCCTGGGACGACCCCGAGATCGGCGCCGACTGGGGAGTGACCGACCCGGTGCTGTCGAAGCGTGATCGGGATAACCCCCGCCGGGCCGACCTGACGCCGGCGGCGCGTCCGCACTACGGCTTGCGGACCTGAGCGGGCGGGCGTCGAGGTGTCGTCGGCCGGCGATAGACCCTGGCTGGACTCGGGTGGTGGGAACCGGCACGCTGGCCAGATGGACGAGTCACGTCAATGGGTGGAGTTCGGACGGTGGCTGGTCGAACAGCGAGAGGAACGGGGCCTACGTCGGCGGGACGCGGCGCGTCGGGCCAAGATCTCCGAAGCCCTGTGGCGCGATCTCGAGACCGGCCGCAAGGAGGCCATCGGGGGAATCAGGTTGCTGCCCAATCCCAGTCAGGACGTCCTGGAACGGGTAGCGGCGGCTCTGGAGTTGCCTGTCGAGG
>DATNJD010000212.1:0-2001 GCA_035604075.1 Acidimicrobiales bacterium | reverse complement strand
CCCGCCGCGGGCGGGGGCAGGACCTCGACTTCCGAGGGGGGCACCGGCTGGCCGTTCGTGGCCGACGCCGCGTCCGATCGCGGCGGCACCCACGAGGCCCCGGGGAAGGCGGTGGCCGTGGCGGCGGCGTTGGCCATCGTGCCGGCCCCGGGCATGTGGTCGTGGGCCGGCGTGAAGGCCACCGTCTCGATCAGGCCCACCTCGAGCAGCTCACACACGAGCCGCAGCGCCACCACGTACTGCGATCCCATGGCGTCGAGCACGTCGCGTACCCGACTGCCGGTCGTGCTGATGGTGGTGAGGACGTGCCATTGGTCGGCGCGGATCTGCACCTCGGCGCCGGGGGCGTTGGGAGAGAGATGCACGATGCCGTCGAGCGACACCTTGGCCACGAGCTCGTTCCACTCGGTCACCTGCGGCTCGACTTCGGCCAGCACGTCGCGCACCTGCCGCCGGCCGGTGGGGGCGGGCGCTTCGCCGCCGGGGAAGAACGAGAACCACCCGTCGGTGACAAGGGCCAGGTCGAACACGGCCTCGGTCAGCGTGCCGGCGTCCCCGGCCAGGAAGCCGGTCAGGTCACCGTCCTCGATCCACAGGTGTCCGTCCACTCCGGCGGCGGTGACGGCCAGCCGTCCCTGCACGCCCGACGCGGCCACCAGGACCAGCACGTCGGGCAGGGCGAAAGCGGCCAGGGACCCGACGAGGACCGCCTCGGCTTCTTGGCCCGAGGCCGTTGTCTGCGTCATGGACCCTCCCCGCCCGGATCATGCCCGCGCACTGTTTGCGGGCCTTGCGTCCACGATAGACGCAGATAGTGGTGAATACCACGCAACTAGTGAAATTTCGTTGGCCAACTTTTGGGGAGGGCCGACCACCACGGGGGGTGGCTGCCATCGGCCCTCATGGCCGCCGCACCCGGCCCCGCAGGGCCAACAGCGCCAGGGAGATCGAGACCAGACCGAAGGCCCCCACGGCCAGGACGGCGTCACCCACGGCGGTGAAGGTGGGCACACTCCAGGACTGGGAGACGAGGGCCCGCAGCCCGGCCAGGATGTAGGTCATCGGGTTGTAGGTGGCCACCGTCCGCAGCCACCCTTCGAGGGCCGCCTTCGGCACGAAGGTGGTGCTCAGGAACGTGATGGGGAAGAAGAGCACGAAGCTGGCGTTCACCGCACCGGGGTTCCCCGTCTTCAGGGCGATGGCGTAGGGGAGACCGGTGAAGACCAGTCCCCAGATGCCCGACAGCACCACGAACAGCGCCATCCCCGGCACCCCCGTCCGGAAATGGACCCCGAGACCGAGGCCGACGAGCAGGACGGGGACGGCCAGGGCCATCACCAGGGCCAGATCGGCCATCATCAGTCCCAGCAGCAGCGGCAGCCGCCGCACCGGGGTGATGGTCAGCCGGTCGAAGTAGCCGTTCTGGATGTCGGTCACGAGCGCCGAGGCGCGCGACACGCCGGTCACGGCGAAGACCACCGCCACGGGGAGCTCGAAGGACTTGAAATCGATGTGGGCGGCGGCCCCGGTCACCTTGGACAGCGCCCCGATGTTCAACACGTAGAAGAAGATGGGCACGATCAGAGCGGGGATGACCGAGGCCGGCTCCCGGGGGATCTGCCGCACGGCACGCTGCGCCACCGAGAACAGGTCGACCACGAAGCCGGCCGGCCGCGCCTGGACGCGCGTCGTCGGTCGGGACACGGCCACGTCGGTCATCGACGGTCCCCCCGGGCGCCGGTGGCGGCGGCGGGGACGTGACCGGCGCCGTCGGGTCCGTGGCCGTCGGCCCCGCTCGTGGTGACCCCACCGTGGCCGTCGGTCGCTGCTCCTTCGGTGTTGGCCTCGTCGGCCTGGAGATGCGCGCCGGTCAGTTGCAGGAAGACGTCGTCGAGGGTGGGTGTCCGCAGCGTCAGGCTCAGCACCCGCGTCCCCGACCCGTGCAGCGCCACCGCCACCGGGCTCATGGCGGCGGCACCGTCGCCGGCGTGGACCATCAAC
>DATNJD010000211.1:0-4066 GCA_035604075.1 Acidimicrobiales bacterium | reverse complement strand
CGACGAGCTCGGCGGGGCTGCGCCCCTGCCGTTCGGCCACTTCGCGGGCCGTGACCTCCGGGGACCCGAGGCCCTCGAGGCGTCCCCCGACGACGTCGGCCATCGAGCCGATGACGTGGGCGGCCACGTCGGCCACGGACCATCCGTCGCAGCGCGTGGGAGCGGCCCACGCCTTCTCGCCGAGCGGGCCGATCAGCTCGCCGAACGCGTCGAGCTCGTCGAGCAGTCCCACCACGACCTCGGTGCGAGACAGTGTCATCGTTCCCTCCTTGGCCTCAACTCTTTGCTCCTTGCATGCGGACTACTTACATGCGGGTTACCCGCATTAAACTTGCCCAAGCGATGAGTGTCAACCAACCCGGGTCCGAGCCCCCCGTGGACGGCGCCCGGCCCCGTCGCAGCCAGGCCGAGCGCTCGGCCACCACCCGTCAGGCTCTTCTCGACGCGGGCCGGACCCTCTTCGCCGAGCGCGGCTTCGCCGGGGCCAGCCAGGAGGAGATCGTCGAACTCGCCGGGGTCACGCGGGGGGCGCTCTCCCACCACTTCGGGACAAAGAACGGCCTCTTCCGCGCCGTGGTCGAGGACCTCCACGGCGACCTGGCCCGTCGCATCGCCGAGGCGGCCATGCGGTCGCCCGATCCCCTCGAACAACTCCGGCTGGGGTGCATGGCCTTCCTCGACGCCGCCATGGACCGTTCCGTGGGCCGCATCATCCTGCTCGACGCCCCGGCCGTGCTCGGCTGGCAGACGTGGCGCCAAATCGACGCCGTGCACGGGCTCGGTCTCGTCACCGAAGCGCTCGTCCACGTCATGGATGCCGGCCTGGTCGAACGGCAACCGGTCCAACCGCTCGCCCACCTGCTCCTCGCGGCGCTGAACGAGGCGGCCATGTTGGTGGCCAACGCCGACGACCCGGCGGCGGCGCGCGCACTGGTGGGTGCCACAGTCGAGCGTCTTCTCATGCGGCTCTGACGATCACCCATTCATCCAGTCGGCGATTCCCTCCAGAGCCCGGGCCTTCACATCGGCCGGCGCGCCGCTGTGTCGGATCGAAGCGCGCGCACAGTCGGCCAGGGCCGCGTCATCGAGAGCGAGCTGCTGGCGGCAGACGGTGTACTCGTCCAGAAGGCCCACGCCGAACAACAGCGGATCATCGGCGTTGATGCTGCAGGGCACGCCGGCGTCGAGGAGCACGGGCAGGGGGTGGGCGTGGAACCCGGGGACGACCGACAACGACACATTCGACGTCGGACACACGTCGAGACAGACCTGGTCTTCGGCCAGCCGTCCCATCAGGTCGGGGTCCTCCACCGAACGGACGCCGTGCTGGACGCGATCGGCCCCGAGAGCGTCCAGTGCCCCCTTCACCGAATCAGGGCCCCCGTGTTCCCCGGCGTGCGGGGCGCTGATAATCCCAGCCTGGCGGGCCACGGCGAAGGCGGGCGCGAACGCCTCGGGGGCGGCGGCCGCCTCGTCGTTGGCCAAGCCGAACGACACCACGCCGTCCCCGGCGTAGCGGGCGGCCAGAGTGGCTTGTTCAACCGCCAATGCAGGCGGCAGTGTCCGGTCGGTGGAGATGAGCCAACCGACCCCGACACCGGTGGCGACCGACGCCTCTCGTCCCGCCTCGAGGAGCAACTCGAGGACCTCGATCTCGGAGCCGAGGAGCCGGTGGCCGGGGAGATGGATGGCGGGCTCGATCCACACGGCGCCGTCTGTGGCCGCGTCCTGCACCACTTCGCCCACCAGCCGGGCGAGGTCGTCCTCGTGTCGGATGGCGCCGCGGGCCGTGACGTACAACTTCTGGAAGTCGGCGAAGTCGCGATAGCTGGTGCCGATGGTGGGACGCGGGTCACCTGCCCGGGCGCACAATTCGAAGAGGGTGCTCGGCCGCATGGCCCCCTCGAGGTGAACGTGGAGATGGGCTTTCGGAAGCTCGGCGAGGGGCCGGAGCGTTGTCGACGTCATGGTCGCCTCCTGGTCGCGTCGAAAGAATCGGATTCTTCCGCCGCGAGCCGGGGCCAGCCGACCCTTCCCCTCAGGTCAGCTCGTGACGCCTTCATGGTAGCGAAGGAGACGCCGGTGGGCGGCGCCTCCTACCTCTTCCGCCACGTCTTGGCGGGCGAGCGCCGACCGAGGTCGGCCAGATAAGCGTTGTAGGCGGCCAGTTCGGCGTCGTGCGCCTCGGCCCGGGCGATCATGTCGTCGGCCGGCCCGGCCCCGTCCCCCGGCCCGGCCCCGTCGCCCGGCGCGGCGCCGTCCGCCGTCCGGGTCGCCGCCTCCCGGCGGAGGCGTTCGAGCCCTCGGGCGCCGACGGTGTCGGGGTCGTCGTGGATGAGGTTCCACCACACCACGATGGCGAAGACGGCGAAGCACGGCCACATCACCGTGTAGACCCACCCGAGCGCATCGCCCGACAGGGCGACGGTCACCTGCCACCAGCACGCCAGTGCGCAGCCCGGGATCCAGACGGCCAACACGGCGTGCAAGACGAGCGCCCGCCGGTTCGTCCAGCGCCGGATGGGCGGCGCCGGCAATGCGTCCGCCGTCACCGCTCCGACGGCGGGCCCGTCACCGCGCCACGGTCGCCGGTGACGCTCGGCACGGGCGGCCCGGCCGGCGATGCCGACCGGTTGTACAGGGCGGTCAACTTCCGCTCGGCCACGAAGGCGCAGAAGGGAACGGTGCCGGCCAGGAGGACCAACAGCATCCAGCCGATCCGGACGCCGAGCTTCCGGGTCAGGTCGAACGCCGCCAAAAGGTAGACGAGATAGAGGTAGCCGTGGATCGTCCCCACCACCCGGGCCACGATCGACTGGTGGCCCCACACCTGCAGGGGGATGCCCACGAAGACGAGCACGATGAGAAGCACAGCAGTGGTGTAGGCCATGACCCGGTAGCGGATGAGGACGCGACGGTCCACCGCGCCATGTCCCTCGGCCGCCGCGTTTCCCTCTACGGCATCGTCCTCCACGGCGTGGAATCTTATCCACCGCCACCGTCGGCTCCGGGGGCCGCCATCTCTAGAATCAGCCCGGTGACCGACAATTGGAGCATCGCCGCCTCGCTCGGGACGGCGGCGGGCACCCTCGTCCTGGCCGGCGCCACCTTCGCCGCCGTCCGGTCGGCCAACCGCGCGGCGCGGACCACGGAACGGGCGCTGCTCGCCGGCATCCGGCCCGTCCTCGTCCCGTCGCGGTTGGAGGATCCTCCCGAGAAGGTCGGCTTCCAGGACGACCACTGGGTGCGCGTCCCCGGCGGGCGGGCCGTGGCCGAGGCCACCGACGAGGCCGTCTATCTAGCCATGGCCCTCAAGAACGTCGGCAGCGGGCTGGCTGTCCTCGACCGTTGGGACCTCCACATCGACCGCCAGGTCGGCGACCAGAGCCACCGTCATCCCGACGACTTCCGTCGCCTGACGCGTGACATCTTCGTCCCGGCCGGGGACAACGGGTTCTGGCAGGGAGCTTTCCGCGACCGCGACGACCCCGATTTCGCCATCGCCCGCGACGCCGTCAACGAGGCGCGCCATCTGACCATCGATCTCCTCTACGGCGACCACGATGGGGGCCAGCACATGATCAGCCGTTTCCTCATGACCCCGGGCCAGTCCGGTGAGTGGATCACGTCGGTGGGACGCCACTGGAACTTGGACCGACCCGATCCTCGCTGACGGCGGCGGCACCCGGGCGACGGCCGGGAAGCAGCACCACGGTCACGGCCGGGGGGCGGCAGCCCGGCCCCGGGCCAGGGTCACGATGGCGGGCCAGATCCGCGCCGCGAAGGCGGCGCCGCCGTCGAAGGAAAAGTGGACGCCGTCGGCCAGGCGGACCTGCGTCGAGCCGAAGTACTCCTCGTAGCGGCCCCCGGGACAGGCCATGGCGTTGAAGTCGAGCAGCGTCGTGCCCGGCACCTGGGCGGCGACGTGGCGGACCAGCGAGTTGTACACCGACAGGCGCTGGCGGGAGTCCTCGGGCCAGGCCTGGCCGTCGGGTTGCTCACCGCTGTCGTAACAGGGAGCGGTCATGAGCACCACGCGCGCACCGCCCGAGCCGGCCACGGCCAC
>DATNJD010000210.1:0-4759 GCA_035604075.1 Acidimicrobiales bacterium | reverse complement strand
GGCCGGGGGCAAAGGGCGCGCCGACGGGAGGGGCCCAGCTGCTAACCGCGGCGGCGCGAAGTGTTGGCTGTAGAATTTGCGGGTGTCCGGCGATAGCGGGGGATTCGGCGAGGGACCTGAGAGCCCTCTACGCGTGGTCGTCGTGGACGATCACGAGGTCTTGCGCGCCGGAACCAGGCAGGTGCTCGAGACCACGGACGACATCGTCGTGGTGGGCGAGGCGGAGAGCTGGGACTCGGCCCTGAGGGCGATCGAGGAGCACAGCCCCGACGTCGCCCTCGTCGATATCCAACTCTCGGGTCGCAACGGCATCGACCTCGCCCGTCAGCTCTCGACCGATCACCCCGGGACCCGCGTGGTGATCCTCTCCGCCTACGACGACGACGGCTTCATCCGCCGGGCGTTCGAAGCGGGTGTGGCCGGATACCTGTTGAAGACGATGCCCCGTGACGAACTCATCAACGCCGTGCGCGCCGTCGGTATGGGGACGACCGTGCTCGATCCCGCCGTCACCTCCCACTTGGGCCGGGACACGGCGGCGGCACCATCGGGCGGTGGGCCGCGCCTGACCCTGCGGGAGCAGGAGGTTGTCGCCCTGGTGGCCGACGGTCTGTCCAACAAGGCCATCGCCGTTCGGCTCGGGGTGAGCACGCGCACGGTGGAGGGCCACGTCAATCACGTCTTCACCAAACTCGACCTGGAGTCCCGAACGGAGCTCGTCCGGTACGTCCTGACCAACGGGCTCCCGGGTCGCTTCCCCGCCGCTCGTGAGGGGTGACGGCGAGCCGTAGGGTGACAGCGGACCGGACCTCGCGGCAGGGCGCGGCGCCGTGCACGTGATTCCACCTGGCCAGTGCACGTGATTCCACCTAGGGCGACCACGACTGACCGAGTCGCCGCTCCATCGGCGGCGATACTTGTGCCCACAGCGCGTGCGCGCGGTCATGCCCGGTGTGTTTCCAGAGGTGACCCCAATCGTTGACGTACTGACTGACCAGGTAGAGAATCGCAGGCAACGAGCGAAGAGCGACGGTCCATATCGTGTGCGGGGAGGCACAATGACGCGCGGTGGTTGGCGACCCTCGCCTCTGACGGCATTTGTGACACTCGTTGTCGCCGCGGCCACGGTCCTGGGTTTCGCTCTCACCAACCGCAGCGTGGCCAGTCAGAACCAGGCGCTGCTCAAGCGCGATACCACGGAAGCGGCCGAGTACGTCTCGTCGATCGCCTCCGGGTTCGGTTCGACCCTCGAAGCACTGGCGTCCGGTGTGACGTTGTCGAACGGGTCGCCCACCGAGTTCGATGCCCAGGCCAGACCTCTGGCGCAGCCGCCCGTCACGATGATCTTGGCGCGCCGCACCGGTGCCGGATACGTGGTTGTGGCCGTGGCCGGCGGTGGACTCCCGGTCGGCCAGGTCGTCGGTCCCGACATGGAGAAGGCACTCGAGAAAGCGGGCAGCACGCTGACCCCGGCTCCGGTGCATTTCGACGGCAAGGCGACGACCCTCGGATTTGCCCTCGGTCCACCGCTCGTCCCCTCCGGACTGGCCCTTTACGAGCAGTTGAAGATCAGCCCCTTCTTGGCCATTGGCGCCACCCAGGCGGCTCCGTTCCATGTGTTGCAGGCGTCGGTGTACGGATCACACACGCCGCGTTCGGACCAGCTCATTCTGGCCAACACGCATTCGCTACCCCTCAGGGGGACGACCGCCGAGGCGCCCGTCTCCGTCGGTACCACGACCTGGTGGCTCGTGGCGACGGCCCGGTCGCCGCTCGCCGGTGGGTTTCCCAACGCGGCGCCGTACATCATCCTCGCCGTCGGTCTTCTGCTGGCGCTGGCCATCGGAAGCACCGTCGAGGTTCTGGTCCGGCGGCAGCGTTATGCCACCGGTCTCGTGGCCGAGCGCACGGCCGAGCTCGAGGCCTCGCACCTCGCCCTGATGCGCAACGAGAGGTTGTCGGCTCTGGGGGAGATGGCGTCGACCGTCGGCCACGAGTTGCGCAACCCTCTGGCCGCGGTGATCAACGCCCACTTCATGCTGCGTCACAGCCTGGGCGGCGCCGTGACGCCCGATGTCGATCGGCACCTGGTGATGGCCGAGCGGCAGACGGCCAGAGCGGCCGCGTTGGCCGATAATCTCACCACCTTCGTCCGTCATCGCCAGCCGAACCCCGTCCCTCTCGAGCTCGGCGCCGTGGTGGACGACGTGCTCGCCGCCACTCCCCCGCCGACGGGGATAGAGGTGACGGTCGACATCCCGCCCCTCGTTATCCAAGCCGACAGTGATCAGTTCACCCAGGTCTTGGCCAATCTGATCGTGAACGGTTTCCAGGCCATGCCCGACGGGGGGGTCCTGCGCATCGAAGGATCGGTCCATGAGGGCGAGGTCGTCCTCACCATTGCCGACTCGGGCACGGGGATCGATGCCGGTTCCGAGGACCGGGTGTTCGATCCGTTCTTCACCACCAAGGCCAGCGGGACCGGTCTCGGGTTGGCCATCGTCAACCGCATCGTGGAGGCGCACGGCGGTGAGGTGACCTTGCGCAACGGCCCGAACGGCGGCGCCGTCGTCACCATCCGCCTGCCCGTCGCGTCATCCCCCCAGTTGGCTCGTCGATGACGACGCCGGGCCGTCATGTCAGTGCGGCCCCGGGCGCCCTGACGAGCGACGACGCGTCCCCGACACCGTTCCCGGCGCGGACGGTGCGGGCCGACGTGCTGGTGGTGGACGACGAGGCCGATGTCCGTGCCTCGATGTCGGAGGTGCTGCGAACCTCGGGGTTCAGCGTCGACGAGGCGGAAGACGGTCAGGTGGCTCTGGCGATGCTGCGCGCCTTCCGCTACGGGATGGTCATCCTGGACATCCGGATGCCCCGGCTCGACGGGGTGTCGCTCATCGAGTCTCTGGAGGACCTTCCCCCCGTCATCGTCCACTCGGCCTACTCGTTGAGCATCGAGGAACGCCAGCGTCTCGGTGTGAAGGTCTTGATGTACCTGCACAAGCCGGTCTCACCGCCGGAACTGCTGAGCGTTGTCCGGGGCATCCTCGAGGGTGGCCGCGACAGCTAGGGGGCCGGCCCCCGGTGGCGCCGACGCTGACGGCAGGGGGCTGACCGTGGCAGTCGGTAGCTCCACGGCGGCACCGAAGGCCGCTTTGTGACTGGCCCGACGTAATGCCGAGATCACCGGCCGTCCCATGGTGAGAATGAGGACGGCGTTGAGGACGGCCCGGGGGATGTCGAAGCCGAGGGATGTCGTGAGGTCGAAGGCGAAGAAACGGGTCAGGTTGTGGCCGATCCCCGCGCCCGGTTGGAACGAGAACGATGTGGCGGTGCCCGCGTAGTAGGGCCAGAACCACATGTCGGTGAGCGCCCCGTAGACGAGGCAGGCGACAGCCGCATACGACGCCAGGGTGGCGAGCTCCCATCGGCCCTGTCGCCGGGGCAGGAGTCCTGCGCCGTATCCCATCCAGGCGGCGGCCATCATCTGGAAGGGCAACCACGGCCCAACCCCCCCGGTGACGAGGGCCGAGGCGAAGAGGGTCAGCGCCCCGAGGAGAAAGCCGAAATGTCGACCCAGGACATACCCGGCCGGGAAGAGAAGGAAGAATACGGGCTCGACGCCGGCCGCTCCCCCGGAGGGAATGCGCAGGGCGGCCCCGATCGCGCTCAAGACGCCGAGCAGAGCCACACCTTTGGCATCGATGCCACCGGTGGTGACCTCACCCAGAAGGGCCACCAGCAAGAGAGGGATGATGACAGCCATCACCCAAGGTGCGTCGCTCGTGTGGGCCTGGTTGTTCGACGCCGAGACATGGACGAAGAGGGGCCAGCTGAGAGCGGCCAGGCCCACCAGTGATGCCATGGCGATGGCCACGGCTCCCCGTCGTCCGAATCGGGTGACGCCGCGCGGGCGTCGCCGGTTGGTCGTCACGACATCGATCCCGACTCGACCAACCGCGAGGCCACCTCGGTCACGGTGAGCCACTCGGCCGGCGCCAGGATGCGGGCGACCTGGGGGGCGAGCCCCGGTGTATGGCACATCACTTCACGGGTGGGGCCGTCGGTGATGATCTCCCCGTCGGCCAGGACGACCACCCGATCGGCCGTGTCGGCCACCAGCTCCACGTCGTGGGTGGCGAGCACGACGCTGTGCCCGTCGCCGGCGAGGCCGCGCAGCAGGGCCGTGAGCCGGGCCTTGGCGATGTAGTCGAGGCCCCGGGTCGGTTCGTCGAGCAGGACGAGCGGCGGCGCCGGCGCCAGCACGATGGCCAGGGCCAGGGCCAGGCGCTGACCCTCGGACAGGTCGCGCGGATGCATCTCGTCGTTGAGCCCGGGCATGAGGCGCTCGAGGGTCGACCGGGTGGTCCCCCGGGCGAGCGAGGCGTCGTGATCGGCCTCCGCGCACTCATCGCCCACCGTGTCGGCGCTCAGCATGGACGCCGGGTCCTGGGGGACGAGGCCGACGAGACGTGCCGCCTCGACGGGACGCAGGGCGGACGGCTTGTGGCCGGCGACGGTCACCGTTCCCTGTTCGGGTGACCGCAGCCCCACCAGGTGCCGCAGCAACGTTGTCTTCCCGGCTCCGTTCCTGCCCATGACGGCGGTGACCTCGCCGGCGGCCAGCTCGAGGCTGACACCGTCGAGGGCCAGGAGCCGGCCGAAGCGCGCCGACAGGCGACGGACGGTGGCGACCGCCGGTCCTGGCGCCCCACGCTCAACAGGCGCCTCGTCGGGAGGCGCGGCAAGTGTGGTCCGC
>DATNJD010000209.1:0-2794 GCA_035604075.1 Acidimicrobiales bacterium | reverse complement strand
ACCCTCTCCACCGGTGTCGGGGCCGGTCCGCCGCTGCACGAACTGGCCACGAGGACGACGGCGACCAGGACGACGGCGGCCAGAGCGCCAGGTCGCCGGCAGGACCGCGGACATGATCGACGCACTGCCCACAGTATCGAGGACCGGCGCCTAGAATGTCAACCATGGTTGTCAATATGGCGCCGAGGGCGGGACAGGCGAGACAGGTGGGTCTCGGAGGCGCACTCCGCCGGGCGTGGGTCGGCTACCAGCGTCGATTGGACGAGGCGCTGGCCGCCGCGGGCTTCGCGGATCGGGATTTTCCCGACGGGCGTGTGCTGCGCATCTGCTCGCGGTCGGCCGAGACGACGATCTCGCAGATCGGTCGCGAGCTCGGGATCACGCGTCAGGGGGCGAGCAAGATCGTCGCCCGCCTTCACGACCGCCGCTATGTGACTCTCCGAGCGTCGCCGACAGACGGCAGGGAGAAGATCGTGGAGCTGACATCACGGGCCACCGCGTACCTGGCCGCGCACCGGAAGGCGGCCCGTGGCATCGAACGCCGATTGCGGGCGGAGGTCGGCGAGGAGGCTTTCGACGGCTTCTGTCTCCTTCTCGATGCGCTCGGAGGAGATGAGCAACCGCGTCTGAGCGAGTATCTGCGCAGAGGACGGGAGTGAGGGTGTCCTGTCAGCGGGTGGAGAGCAGACGCGCGTAGAGCTCGTGGGTCTCCGCGTCGAACGCGACGAGACGGATGATCTCCACCTCGGACTCCGCCGCGGCGACGGAGGACACGGCGACCTCGGCGGCCAGATCGGGCGGATAACCGTAGACACCGGTGGAGATGGCGGGGAAGGCGATTGATCGCGCTCCGAGTTCGTCGGCCAGCGCCAGGGAACGCCGGTAGCACGACGCCAGGATCTCGGCCTCGCCCGATCGCCCTCCGGCCCAGACCGGGCCCACGGTGTGGATGATCCACTCCGCCGCCAGGCGGAAGCCGGGCGTGGCCTTGGCCTCACCGGGCGCGCACCCTCCGAGGGCGGCGCAGGCGGCGTGGAGCTCGGACGCACCGGCGGCGCGGTGGATGGCGCCGTCGACACCCCCGCCTCCGGCCAGGCGGGCGTTGGCGGCGTTCACGACGGCGTCCACCCGTTGGGTGGTGATGTCCCCGAGGATGGCTTCGACCGGTGACGGGCTCACCATCCTCATTGTCGTCCGTTTCGGCGGACGGGTCCGTCAGACTGTGCCGGTGCGTCTGTTCGTCGCCGTCTCGCTCCCTGCCGACGTGATCGAGCTGGTCGGCGATCTGCCCCGGCCGGAGCTGGCCAGTCTGCGGTGGACGACGGAGGACCAGTGGCACGTCACCTTGCGTTTCTTGGGCGAGGTGGAGGCGCCCGCCGCCGTGGCCGACGCCCTGACGGCGGTCCCGTCGATGCTCCGGGAGGAGGAGATCGACGACGTGGAGGCGCAGCTCGGGATGGCCACGGCCTGGTTCCGGGGCCGGCGGATCCTGCACGTCCCCGTGACCGGCCTCGACGCCCTGGCCCAGGCGGTGGCGGCCGCCACCGGGCCGTGGGGGGAGGGTCTCGACGAGCCCCCCTTCGCCGGCCACCTGACCCTGGCCCGGGTCCGTCGGGGTCAGGAGGGCCCGGCCAACCTGGCCGGGACCCCCATCAGTGCCGAGTGGGCGGTCGACGAGTTCCTTCTCATGTCGTCGACCCTCGCTCCCGGCGGGTCGCAGT
The DNA here is from genome assembly GCA_035604075.1 of Acidimicrobiales bacterium. GTDB lineage: Bacteria > Actinomycetota > Acidimicrobiia > Acidimicrobiales > UBA8190 > Palsa-661. The sequence continues at coordinate 1,073 of DATNJD010000209.1, read as the reverse complement.
ACGCCGTCGTGGCCCGGGTCCCCCTCGGGCCGTGAAAAGATCACGCACGAACACCTGTTCGCCAACTACAGTCCTGTAAGTCAGCCAGGGGACCGACACAACCCCTTCGTATGGTCCTCCGGGTCGGAGCGACGAACCCGGTGATACGCACAACGAAGAGAGGCGAAGAAATGGAACGTGACAAGGCGCTCGATGTGGCTCTGAGTCAGATCGAGAAGCAATTCGGCAAGGGCTCGGTGATGCGGATGGGGGAGAACCTCAACATGGGCATCGAGTCCATCCCGACCGGTGCGATGGCGCTCGACATGGCCCTCGGCATCGGCGGACTGCCCCGGGGCCGGATCGTGGAGGTCTACGGCCCCGAGTCCTCGGGCAAGTCGACCCTGGCCATGCACTGTGTGGCCGAGGCGCAGCGCAATGGCGGGATCTGCGCCTACATCGACGCCGAGCACGCCATGGACCCGGTGTACGCCAAGGCCATCGGCGTCAACATCGACGACCTGTTGATCTCCCAGCCCGACACCGGCGAGCAGGCCTTGGAGATCGCCGAGATGCTGATCCGTTCGGGTGCGCTCGATGTGCTGGTCATCGACTCGGTGGCCGCCCTCACCCCGCGGGCCGAGATCGAAGGTGAGATGGGGGACAGCCACGTCGGGCTGCAGGCCCGCCTCATGTCCCAGGCGTTGCGCAAGCTGACCGCCACCCTCAACAAGTCCGACACCATCGCCATCTTCATCAACCAGCTCCGCGAGAAGATCGGCGTGATGTACGGGTCGCCCGAGACCACCCCGGGTGGCCGGGCCCTCAAGTTCTACGCATCGGTGCGCATCGACATCCGGCGCATCGCCGCTCTCAAGGACGGCGAAACCGTGATCGGCAATCGCACCAAGGTCAAGGTGGTGAAGAACAAGGTTGCCTCTCCTTTCCGCGAAGCCGAATTCGATCTCATCTACGGGGAAGGGGTCTCCAAGGAAGGCGACCTGCTTGACCTGGGGGCGGCGCAGAACATTATTGAAAAGAGCGGCTCCTGGTTCAGCTATAAAGGCGAACGCATCGGGCAGGGACGCGAAAAC
>DATNJD010000208.1:0-7279 GCA_035604075.1 Acidimicrobiales bacterium | reverse complement strand
CGATCTCGGTGGGGTCGATGAGACCCGACAGGACCCCGATGGAGGCCGACGACTGGTGCAGCACCTGCGTCACCACGTAGCTCATGTCTCCCGGCTGGTGGACGTAGTCCGAGAGATCGGCACCACCGGGGGTGTTCGAGTTGGTGAGCGGGAACAGCGGCGCCGCCACCACGAATCCAGCGCCGGCCCATTTCTCGAGAAGTGGCAGGTAGCTCGTCACATCGGACCCGAAGCCGTGGGCGAAGACGATCAGCGGGTAAGGCCCGCCCGCCTTGTCAGGGGTGGCGCCCGACACCGGCGGCCCCGACGCCCGCCCGAGCGCCGGGTACAAGACGGTGGTGATGAGGGTCCGACCGGGGTGGCCGGCCACGGAGCCGTTGGCCGGGGTGGGCCGTGACCCGTCGACGAGACTCTCGATCTGGACGCCCACGGCATGATCGCCGGGCCGGCCCGAAGCGGAGGGCGGCGTGCTGCCCGACGAACAGGCGGCGAGGCAGACGGTGGTGACGGCCACCAGGGCGGACAGACGCGCCGCGCCATCGAGGCGCGGCCGGGGTCTCACCGGTTGCGGGTCAGGATGTTCACCACGGCCACGCCCGATCCCCGGCCCCCCACGTTGTGCTGCAAGGCGAATCCCGAGTTGATCGCCACCTGACGCTCCCCGGCCTCTTCGCGCAGCTGCCACCAGCACTCGGTCAACTGCGCCACCCCGGTCGCCCCGATCGGATGGCCCTTGGCCAGCAGGCCGCCCGACGGATTGACGGGGATCCGGCCGTCGAGGGCCGTCTCACCGGCGAGCGAGGCCGGTCCCCCCTTGCCCTTCTCCACGAACCCGAGGTCTTCGATGTCGAGGATCTCGGTGATGGTGAAGCAGTCGTGCACCTCGGCCATGTCGATGTCCCCGGGTCCGACCCCGGCCATGGCGTAGGCGCGCCCGGCCGCCGCCGTGGTGGCCGGCAGGCCCACGAAGGTCGACTTCTCGTGCAGGTAGGGGTGGTCGGTGGCCACGCCGAAGCCCGCCACGTAGACGGGCTTGTCGGTGAACTCGTGCGCCCGCTCGGCCGTGGTCAGGATGATGGCGGCGGCCCCGTCGGTCTGGGGGCAGCAGTCGAGCAGCCGCAGGGGGCTGCACACGGGGACCGACTGGAGTACCTGGTCAATGGTGATCTCGTTCTGGAAGTGGGCATAGGGATCGAGGCAGCCGTTGTGATGGTTCTTCACCGCAACCGAGGCCAGCATCTCGGGCGTGGTCCCGAATTCGTGCATGTGCCGGGTGGCGAAGGGGGCGAACAGCACCGGCGCCGTCTCACCCCTGGTGTAGAGCGGGTGCCCCGACGCGGCGCGGGCCAGCAGACCCTCCTGGGCCGACTTGTCGCGCATCTTCTCCACACCGATCACGAGCACCACGTCGTGCACGCCGCTCGCCACCACCATGGCCCCGATCCGGAAGGCGTCGGAACCCGTCGGACAGGCGTTCTCCACCCGGGTGCAGGGGATGCCGGAGATGCCGAGCGCGCTCGGAACCGTATTGCCACCGATCCCCTCCTGACCCCACAGGGTCCCCCGCTGCGTGGCCACGATGGCGGCGTCGATGGCGCCGCGGTCGAGGCCCTTGTCCACGTGGGCGAGCGCGGCGTCGAAGGCGCCGGCCGCCATCTGCTCGTAGCTCTGTTCGAAGAGCTCGCCGAATTTGATCAGCCCGGCGCCGACGACGGCCACCTTGTTCCAGCTCATCGGCCACCTCCTGCGGCACCGTCGGTTCCCCCGGCCCCGGCGCTGACCGCCGTCGCACCCGACGGACCCGGACGTTGCGCCCTTTGCGTCACCCGAAACGCCTTGTAACCGTAGACGGGGATGCCCCGTTCCATCGCATAGAGGCGCAGCGCCAGCGTCACCTCGTCGTCGATGGCGAGGGTCTCGGCGTCGGCCGAGGTCCCCTGCACCATGAGGCGCGCCCCGTCGTCGAGGTCGACCACCACCATGGGCAACGGCGCCTGGAACGGCGGCGGCATCGTCTGGTTCACGACGAAGGTGTGCACCCGGCCCCGACGCGCCAGTGCGACCACTTCGAGGTCGCCACCACCGCAGCCGTTGCAGCGGGGATGGATGGACGGGGGCGTGGAGATGGTCCCGCACGCCCGGCACCGCGCCCCTTCGAGCCCGAGCATCTCGATGTTGCCGCGCACGAAGGCGGCGCCGGCCGGCGGCAGGCCCATCTGGATGGGATCGCTCATGGGCTCGAGTTGTCCGCGGGCCCGGATCGCCTGGACGTAGGAGACGGCCCGACCGGCGCCCAGCCGCTCGACGGCGGCGTCGGCCCCCGGCACCGCCCGCGTCACGTCGACGACGACGGCGGTGGCCCGTCCCCCGCCGTAGGCGATGCTCCCGACAATCCCCGGCGTGCCCGTCGACGCGCACGCCGGGATCACACCGAGCAGCGCCGCGGCGGCTCCGGTGTCACCGAGGGCCGCCTGCACCGGAGCCGAGACGAGCGCGCCACCCAGCCGCTTGGCCACGGCCGGCCCCAGCTTGCCGTCGGGATCGGCCATGGCCCAGGCGGCCGGGGCACGTCCCTCGTCGGCCACGTCACGGCCGACGGCCGTCATCAGAGGGAGGAAAACCTCTTCGCGAAACAGCCGCCCGTCGTAGACGTCGCCGGTGGCGGCCTCGGCGTCGCCCCGGTAGCGGTCGACGACGGCCATGACCCGGCTGCGGCGACCCACCAGGCGTGCCGCCGGGCCCGAACCGTTTCCCCCGGCGACGGCACCGGCGGAGCCGAGGACGAAGGCGACGGCCCCGGCGCCGGTGCTGAACTCGCTGGCCGTGCCCACCCCGGGCACGAGGGCGTCCGACGCCACCACCAGGGCGAGGCCGGCGTGCCCGGCCGCCAGCGCGTCCCAGGCCGCCACCAGCGCCTCCATCCCGGCGTGGGGGGATCCGCTGCACAAGGTGCCCGCGGCGGTGGGATCGAGCCCCAGGGCGGTGGACAGAAAAGCGTGGCTCGGACCTTCGGCGAACGGCGGTCGGCTGGTGCCCCACCACAGCCCCGACACCTCGGCGGCCGACACCCCGGCCGCGGCCAGGGCATCGACGGCGGCCTGCCAGGCCAGGGTCAAGGCGTCCTCGTCGGCGTCGCACACGGCCACCGCACCGCGGCCGCCGCCGCCCCACGCCCCCGCCACCTCGGAGGCGGCCATCCGCAGAGTCGGCGCGGCGGCACCCACGCCGAGAAGGGCGACCGGCGTCACCGGGGACGAGGTGTCGGTCACCGGCGGGGCGCGATCCACCAGGGCCCGGCCGGAACCTTCCCACCGAGCAGCGACGTCCCCACGAAATTGCGCTGGATCTCGACCGTCCCCGCCCCGATGCACAGCCCCCGGATGTCGCGGTAGGCGCGCTCGACGGGGTACTCCCGGCTGTAGCCGTAGCCCCCGAGCAGTTGGATGGCCTCGTCGCACACCCTCTTGGCCGCCAGGTTGCAGGCGATCTTGGCCATGGCGGACTCGAGCGGTGGCGGGGTGCCGCCCGGTCCGGCCAGGACGAGGGCACGGTCGAGCAAGAGGCGCGCCCCCTCGAGCTCGGTGGCCATGTCGGCGATCTTCCACTGCAGGCCCTGCAGGTCGGCCAGCTTCTTCGTGCCCACCGTCCGTTCCTGCATGTAGCCAATGGCGTACTCGAGGGCGCCCTGGGCCGCACCGAGGCACATCGCGGCGTTCCCGCACCGCTCATGGTTGATGTGGGCCAGGAGGGTTTTGAGGCCGCTGTTGTCGGCTGGGTCGCCGGGGACGAGGACGTCGCCGGGCTCGATCCGCACGCCGTCGAAGGCGAGCTCGGCCTCGGTGCAGCCCCGCAGACCCATCTTCCGGTGCGTCCCGGCCACGCTCACCCCGTCGCGGGCCAGGTCGACGAGAACGGCGCCGATCCCCTTGCCCGTCCCTGCTTCACTGCCCGGGAACCGGCACCAGACGAGGCAGGCCACGGCCCGGTGGCCTCCGGTCACGTAGTTCTTGTAAGCCTCGAGGCGCCAACCGTCGCCGTCGGGCTCCAAGTGGGCCCGCATGGTGGTGGCGGCCGAGCCGGCATCGGGCTCGGTGATACCGATGCAGAACAGTTCACCCGCCGCCGCCTGCGGCAGCCAATGCCGACGCATGTCCTCGTTGCCCAGGTGCTCGATGGCCCGGGGCGGGCCGTTGAAGACCAGCTGGCAGAGGATGGCGCTCGACACGTCGGCCCGGGCGATCTCCTCGAGCACGATGGCCGCCTCGACGTCGCCCATCCCCATGCCGCCGTACTCTTCGGCCACGGTCACGGTGAAGAGGTCGGCCCGGCGCAGAGCCTCGAGCGAGGCTTCGGCGAATTCCTCGGTCTCGTCCCACCCGGCGGCGTGAGGGGCGATCTCGCGCTCGGCCACGTCCCGGGCCAGCTTTCGCAAGGCGGCGCGGTCCTCGCTCTCCGACAACCAGGACGCGGTCACCACCGGCTTCCCCTCACAGTGTTTCTACTCCCGGGGTCTGCACTCCCCGGGACCCGGCCGCGCCGGCTGTGGCGGGCGCTCGCCGTGCCTGACACCATCGTCAGCGAACTTACTACACTGTGGCGCCGACACCTTCGGGAGATCGGCCTTTGCGGTCGCCGGCGAAAGGGCTGGACGATGAGCGACACCAGGGAATTCAAAGACATCCGCCACTCCGGTCGCACGGCGGTGGCCAAGCCGGTGGACGAGTTCATGAACGAGCTCGAGACCCTGCAGACGGAAATCGCCACGGCCAAGAACATGGTGTGGGAGGCGGTGGCCGACGGAAGCCTGTCGCCGGAGTACCTGAAGCGTTTCGCCAAGGAGTACTACTTCCTGGGCCGGTACTACACCACCGAATTCGGTTCCATCGTCTCCAACGCGCCCGACGCCGACGACCTGTCGCTGGCCAGCTCCGAGCACTTCGCCCACTGGCTGCAGAACCTGGCCGACGAGACCGGCTACACGGGCGACGCCAACCACGTCGACATGAAGATCGCCTGGGCCCACCAACTCGGCATCACCGACGACGAGCTCGTCAACTACGTGGCGATGCCCGAGACCATCGGTACCGTCTTCACCACGCTCTACTACATGCGCCGCTCCTACGAAGAGGGCCTCGCCGCCTTCGGCTGGGCGGGTGAGCGTTTCGCCGCCTCGACCGGCTACGCCAAGAAGATGTACGAGGGCATGCGCGAGCACTACGGCATCGAGGTGGAGAACTTCCGCGTCCACGCCTACGCCGAGGAGGACCACGGCGAGCAGGCCGACTACCTCCTGCGAAAGGTGGCGGTGTCGGCGGACCAGCAGCGCCGCATCCGGCGGGCCATCCAACACACCTTCTCGGTCCGCAACCAGCGCACGGTGGCGCTGAACCGTTGGCTCGACGAACCCGGGGCGCTGCGCCGGGGCCGGGGTTAGCGGTGGCCGCCCCCCGCGAAGCGGTCATCGTCGACACCTGCCGGACCTTCTTCGGCAAGCGCGGCGGGGCCCTGGCCACCTGGCATCCCGTCGACCTCCTCGCCTTCACCTTGAACCATCTGGTGACCCGGGCCCGGATCGACCCCGAACGGATCGACGACGTCATCGGGGGCTGCGTCAGCCAGGTGGGGGAGCAGTCCACCAACGTGGCCCGCAACGCCTGGGTGGCGGCCGGCCTGCCCCAGTCGGTCCCCGCCACCACCGTGGACCGCCAGTGCGGATCGTCGCAACAGGCCGTCCACTTCGCCGCTGCCGGCGTGGTGGCCGGCCACTACGACCTGGCCATCGCCTGTGGCACGGAGTCGATGTCGCGCGTCCCCCTGGCATCGAACGCCCGGGGAGGGACCGGTCCGTTCCCGCCCTCGTTCCTCGAACAGATCCAGGGCCGGCTGTGGATGCAATTCAGGGTGGCCCAGGTCCTGGCGGACGAATTCAAGATCAGCCGCGAGGACATGGACGCCTACGCGCTCGAAAGCCACCGACGCGCCGCCGAGGCGACGGACACGGGCCACTTCGCCAGGGAAGCCATTCCGGTTCCCATCCGTGACGACGAGGGCACCTTCACCGGCGAGGTCCTCGATCACGACGAGGGCATCCGCAGGAGCACCACCTTGGAGGCGTTGGCGGCGCTCCCCCCGGCGCAGTCGTTCGAGCCGGAGACGGCCCTCGACATCACGGCTGGCAACTCCTCGCAAATGACCGACGGCGCCGCCGCCATGCTCATCGCCGAGCGCTCGGTGGCGGAGAAGCTCGGTCTTCCCATCCTGGCCCGCTTCCACGCCTTCGCCGTGGCCGCCGAGGACGCCGCCATCGTCTTGTCGGCCCCCGTCCCCGTCACCCGCAAGCTCCTCGACCGCACGGGCATGATCGTCGAGGACTTCGACGCCATCGAGTGCAACGAGGCCTTCGCCGCCATCGCCCTCATGTGGTCCCGGGCCTTCTCCCCCGACCCCGATCTCTTCAATCCCCGCGGCGGTGCCATCGCCATCGGCCATCCCCTCGGGGCCTCCGGCGTCCGCATCATGACGACCCTGCTCAACCAGCTCCAGGCCACCGGCGGCCGCTACGGCTTCCAGACCATGTGCGAGGGCGGCGGCCAGGCTAACGCCACCGTCATCGAACGGCTCGGCTAGTCCGGGGCCGAAAGAGAGACAGGGCGGGGGCAGACCGATGGACTTCGCTTTCTCGGCCGAGCAGGACGACTTCCGCCAGGCCGTCCGCGCCACTCTGGACGCCGAGGCGCCGCCCACCTATGTCCGGGCCATGATGGAGGACCCCGTCGGCGTCACCCCCGAGCTGTGGCAGACCATGGCCGAGCTCGGTTGGCTCGGTGTCCTCGTCCCCGAGTCGGCCGGTGGCCTCGGACTCGGTCTCGTCGACCTCGTCGTGCTCCAAGAGGAGCTGGGCGCGCTGCCCTTCCCCGGTCCCTTTCTCTCCTCGGCCGTCCTGGCCACGCTGGCCGCCGTCCGTCTCGGGGCCGAAGGTCTCCTGGCTGATCTGACCTCGGGCCGACGACGGGGCACCGTTGCGCTGGAGGAAGCGGGCCACGGCGCCCCGCTCGCCACCGTCCACGCCCGGGCCGTCACCGGGGCCGACGGGCAGGCCGTCCTCGAAGGCCACAAGCCCCTCGTCCTCGACGGCGCCTCGGCCGACTGGGCCCTGGTCGTGGCCCGCGACGACACCGGTCTCGCCTCCTTTCTCCTGGACGCCCCGGCCGGTGAACCGGTCCCCGCCCTCGACGTCACCCGCAAGGTGGCCCGGCTCCCGCTCGACGGACGCCGGGCC
>DATNJD010000207.1:0-2163 GCA_035604075.1 Acidimicrobiales bacterium | reverse complement strand
CTCCTCGGCGATCAGCCGGCCCACGAAGGTGGCCGACCACGGGGTGTCGGGGGCCGGCTTGAGAACCATGGTGTTCCCCGCGGCGAGGGCGGGGCCCAGCTTGGCCAGGTTCAGGTAGAGGGGGAAGTTCCAGGGCGTGATGGCCCCGACCACGCCGATGGGCTCGCGGCGGATGAGGCGGCGCTGGGGTTGGCCGAAGACCTCGCGGACGGGCAGCCAGTGCTCGTACTCGTACTGGTCGGGCTTCTCGGCCCAGTAGCCGAGGTCCTCGATGGGGCCGTCCACCATCATGATGTAGGTCAGCATCATGGGGCTCCCCACCTCGGCCACCACCAGATGGCGGAGCTCCTCGCGGTGGGTCTCGAGGGCGGCGTGGAACTGCTCCAGGCAGCGGCGGCGAAAGGCATGGTCCTTGGCCCAGGTGGTCTCGTCGAAGGCGCGCCGCGCCGCGCCGATGGCCGCGTCCATGTCGGCCGGGGTGCCGTCGGCCGTGTCGCCGAGCGTCTTCTCGGTGGCGGGGTCGATGTTGGCGAAGGTCTTTGCACCCGAGGCCTCGACGAGCTTGCCGTCGATGAGGAGGCGGGCTTCGCCGGTGACCTCGGGTGGCGCCGTCGTGGGCGCCGCGCCCGGCATGTCTGTGCCCGGCATGTGTGTGTCCGTCATGTGTGGTCAGCCCTCCCGGTGCGGTCCGGCGGTGGCCGGCTCCATTCTCTCGGCGCGCAGCCGCGCCTTCATCACTTTGCCGTTGTCCTGGCGGGGCAACACGTCGACGAACTCGACGGTGCGCGGCCTCTTGTAGTCGGCCAGTCTGGTGGCCAGCCGGGCCACGAGGGCGTCGGCGTCACGGGGCGCGCCGGGCCGGAGCTCGACGACAGCGTGGACCCTCTGGCCCATGCGGTCGTCAGGCAGGCCGAAGACCGCCGCGTCGACCACGTCGGGGTCCTCGGCCAGCGCCGTCTCCACCTCGGCCGGATAGACGTTGACGCCGCCGGAGAGGATGAGGTCGGTCCGGCGGTCGGCCAGGAAGAGGTAGCCGTCCTCGTCGAGCCATCCCATGTCGCCCACCGTGAAGAAGTCGTCGCGCCAGGCCCGGTCGGTCTTGTCGGCGTCGTTGTGGTAGCCGAAGCGGTGACCGGGGAAGGAGGAGATGTAGATGGCGCCGACCTCCCCGGGCGGGAGCTCGGTCCCCTCGTCGTCGAGGATGCGGACCGAGAGGCCGGGGAAGGGCCGGCCGACGCTCCCCGGCTTGGCCAGCCACTCCTCGGGCGAGATGACCGAGGCCATGCCTTCGGAGGCGCCGTAGTACTCCCAGATGGCGCCGGCCGGGAAGACGTCGATGATCCTGCGCTTGACGGGGACGGGGCAGGGGGCCGCGGCGTGGAGGATCTTGCGGACCGACGACCGGTCGTACGACGGCCAGTCGGCCTCCAGGATGCGGATGAAGTGGGCCGGGACCATCTGGGCGGTGGTGACCGACTCGGTCTCGATGAGCCGCAGCGCCTCGGTGGCGTCCCACTTGGCCATGATGACGACGGTGCCGCCTTCGGTGAGCGACATCTGAGCGTAGGCGGACGGGGCCATGTGGTAGCCGGGGCCGCACATGAGATGGACGTCGCCGTCGCGGAGCCCCCAGAAAGAGGCGAAGGGGTTCGGAGGCGCCTCGCGGCATGGCGGCGGGGCGGGACGGGTGATGCCCTTCGGGCGGCCGGTGGTGCCCGAGGTGTAGCTCATGGTGACGACCGGCGTGCCCAGGTAGTCGTCGCCGGGCGGGCCCGCCACCGGTGCGACGAGGGCGGGGTCGCTGACGTCGAGGCCGGCCACGGCCACCGAGGAGACGGTCGCACAGGCGGCCGCCGATCCGCCGTGGACGAGGACGATGGCACCGGAGTCGGCCACGATGTAGGCCGCCTCGGGTGCGGTCAGCCGGGTGGAGACGGGGACGACGAGGGCACCGAGCCGGGCCGCGCCGTACCAGGCGGCGAAGAGCTCGACGCTGTTGTCGAGCATGACCGCCACGCGCTCTCCCGGCCCCGTGCCGGCGGCGGCGAAGGCGTGGGCCATGGCGTTGGCCGCCGCGTCGAGCTCGGCGAAGGTGGTGCGGGTGGCGCCGCAGACGAGGGCGGTGCGGTCGGGGTCCTGGTGGGCGAGGGCGGCGACGCCGCG
>DATNJD010000206.1:0-14286 GCA_035604075.1 Acidimicrobiales bacterium | reverse complement strand
GCTTCAACATCTATTCGCTCGCCGTCGCCCCCACCGACAACGAGAAGATGTCGCGCATCACCATCGTCGTCGACGTCGAGTCGAGCCCCCTCGAACAGATCCTCCGCCAGCTCGACAAGCTCATCAACGTCGTCGACATCTTCGAGCTCGCCCCCGAGGACGCCACCGAACGGGAGCTCCTCCTGGCCACCCTCTCGGCCGACCCGGCCGAGCGCGGCCAGGTCATCTCCCTGGTCGGCGTCTTCGAAGGCAAGATCGTCGACGTCGGCCGGGACCGCATCACCGTCATGCTGGCCGGGTCGCCGTCCAAGATCGACGACTTCGAGAACCTCATCCGGCCCTACGGCATCGTCGAGCTCCAGCGGACGGGCCGCGTGGCGCTGCCTAAGCTGGAGCGCCGTCCCTCACGGCTCCGTTCCATCGCCGGGGGCTCCTCTGACCCGGCGACATCATGAAACTCGACATCATGAAACTGCTTTCCCGGGACCCCGGTCCCGCCAACCATACGAACAGGGACCCCGGTCCCCCGAACCACGAGGCAGGGTGAGATGGCCAAGCTCTACTACGAGTCCGATGCCGACGCGAGCCTGATCCAGGGACGCAAGGTCGCCGTCATCGGTTACGGCTCCCAGGGCCACGCCCATGCGCTGAACCTGGCCGAGTCCGGCGTCGACGTCCGCGTCGGTCTCCGCGCCGGCTCCTCGTCGACCCAGAAAGCCACCGAGGCGGGGCTCCGCGTCCTCTCGGTGGCCGACGCCGCGGCCGAGGCCGACCTCATCATGCTCTTGCTCCCCGACACCGAGCAGGGCTCGGTCTACGCGGCCGAGATCGCACCGCACCTCCGCCAGGGCGACGCCCTCTTCTTCGCCCACGGCTTCAACATCCGCTTCGGCCAGATCGTCCCCCCGGCCGGTGTCGACGTGGCCATGGTGGCCCCGAAGGGCCCCGGCCACCTCGTCCGGCGGACCTACACCGAAGGCGGGGGGGTCCCCTCCCTCGTGGCCGTGGCCCAGGACGCCTCGGGCAAGGCCCACGACCTCGCCCTCTCCTACGCCCACGCCCTCGGTGCGACCCGCGCCGGCGTCCTCGACACCACCTTCGACGAGGAGACCGAGACCGACCTCTTCGGCGAGCAGGTCGTCCTCTGCGGCGGCCTCACCTCTCTCGTCCAGGCCGGCTTCGAGACCCTCGTCGCCGCGGGCTACCAGCCCGAGTCGGCCTACTTCGAGTGCCTCCACGAGCTCAAGCTCATCGTCGACCTCATGTACGAGCAGGGCATCGCCGGCATGCGCTTCTCCATCTCCGACACCGCCGAGTACGGCGACCTCACCCGCGGTCCCAAGGTCATCGACGCCCACGTCCGCGCCGAGATGCAACAGATCCTCGACGACATCCGCTCCGGCAAGTTCGCCGACGAGTGGATGGCCGAGAACAAGTCGGGCCGCAAGAACTTCGAGGCCCTGCGGGCCGCCGGTGCCGCCCACCCCATCGAGAAGGTCGGGGCCGAGCTCCGCGCCATGATGCCCTTCATCTCGGCCGGCAAGCAGCGCATCCAGGACATCTCGGGGGGCTGATCAAGGGCGCCGGCCGCGGCGGACATCCGGCCCCGGCGCCCGCCGTTCAGGCTCCGAGCAGAGAGAGGCATCCACCGTCGGGACTGATGCCGTCCACGGCGACGTGACTGTCGGTGGCGGAGATCCAACCGTGCACGCAGGCGCCGGTCTTTTTCCCGACCGGGACGAAGACACCGAATCCGATACCGTCACCGTTGGCGGCGTGCGACGACACCTCGACGTCCCCGCGGGGGTCCATCACCGACGTGGCGGCGGTGATGGCGGCCCTGACGGACGCCTCGGTGATCGGTGGCGCGGCAGCGATCGTCGGGAGGATCCGGGTCACGGCGGCGGCGACGGGGGCACCGGCCGCCGCCTGTTGCGCCGTCGCCGGCGGATAGATCTTGTAGGCGTTGTTCGTCCGGAGGTACAGGTACGGGTCGGTCGGGACCTGCCGACCGGAGCCCGACCCGGTCGAGGCGGACGGCGCCGTGCACGCTCCCAGTGTGGCGGCGGTGAGGGCCAGACCGAGCACCATCCGGCGTCCTCGGTCCCTGGTCACGACGTCAGTGTCGCATGCGGCCGACGGCGCCGCCCGATGGCGCCGGGCCGTCGCGGGCGGGCCGTTGGTCGGCGGGCCGTTGGTCGGCGGGCCGACACCGTCCCGGCCTGGGACAAACTGCTCCCGTGCGCAAGCAGTACCACTTCTGGCCCGGACACGACGGCCTCGACGCCTGGGACGTCGACCGCCTCATCCGTCTCAGCCGGAGCCTGCCCGTCCGCCGGGTGCCCCTCGAGGCGATCTGGGAGCTGGACACCGACTACTGGTTCGCCGGCAGCTCCGACACGGCCACGGTCCGCAAGGTCGTGGAGCACATCCGGCTCATCGGCGACGTCGATCCCTCCTATCCGATCATCCTCGGTGTCGACGGTCGCGTCATGGACGGCATGCACCGGGTGGCGCGCGCCCTGCTGCACGGTGACACCTCGATCGCCGCCGTCCGGTTCGAGGTGCAGCCCGAACCGGACTTCCGAAACTGCGCGCCCGGGGACCTTCCCTACTGAGCGCCCCTGAGCGCCCTCAGGAGCGCCCTCCTGAGGGCGAGGCCAGGATGCCGGCTGCGCCCGGGGCGGGCAGACTGTCGGACGTGGCCGTCGATCCGTCCTTCGCCGCGCTGCCGCTCGAGGCCGTCCGCAGCGCCGCCCTCGAACGGGCCGCCGCGCTCGGATGCAGCCACGGCGAGATCAGGGTGGAACGGATCCGGTCGCAGGTGGTGGTGGTGCGAGATGGCCGGGTGGAGACCACCGTCGACGACACCGAGATCGGCATGGGTCTGCGGGTCGTCCGTGACGGCTCGTCGGGGTTCGCCGCCACCGTCGAGCTCCACCGCGACGCCGCCGCCGAGCTCGCCGATCGGGCCGTCGCCATGGCGGCCGCGACCGCCCCGGCGCTGGCCGTCCCCGTGGAACCGGCCGACGAACCGGTCTACGGCGAGGTCGCCTGGTCCTCGGCCTACGAGACCGATCCCACCACCGTGCCGCTGGCCGAGAAGGCCGCCCTGCTCAGGCAGTGGAGCGGGCGGCTGCTCGCCCACGGCGCCGTAGACCACGTCACCGCCTATGTCCTGGCGGTGGTGGAGGACAAGCATTTCGCCGACCTCTCGGGCCGGGTCACCACCCAACGCCGGGTCCGGATGCATCCGGTGGTCGAGGCCTTCGCCGTCGACGGCGCCTCGGGCAGCTTCGAGTCCATGCGCAGCCTGGCTCCCCCCGTCGGTCGCGGTTGGGAGTACGTCACCGGCTCGACCTGGGACTGGGACTCCGAACTGGGCCAACTGGGTGATCTGCTGGCCGAGAAGCTGGCCGCCCGCACCGTCGAGGCCGGACCCTACGACCTGGTGATCGACCCCAGCAATCTCTGGCTCACCATCCATGAGTCGGTGGGCCACGCCACCGAGCTCGACCGGGCCCTCGGCTACGAGGCGGCCTATGCGGGGACGTCGTTCGCCACCTTCGACAAGCTGGGCAGCCTCCGCTACGGGTCCGACGTCATGCACGTCACCGGAGACCGCACCACACCCCACGGCCTCTCCACCGTCGGCTACGACGACGAGGGTGTGGCGGCCCAGTCCTTCGACATCGTGAAGGACGGCGTTCTCGTCGGCTACCAGCTCGACCGGCGCATGGCGTCCGAGAACGGGCTCGGCCGATCGAACGGCTGTGCCTTCGCCGACTCGCCCCTGCACGCCCCGATCCAGCGGATGGCCAATGTCTCGCTCGCCCCCGCCCCGGGCACCGGGCCCGGCACCGACGAGCTCATCGCCGGCGTCGACCGCGGTGTCTACGTCGTCGGTGACAAGAGCTGGTCGATCGACATGCAGCGCTACAACTTCCAGTTCACCGGCCAGCGTTTCTACCGGATCGACCACGGCCGCCTGGCCGGCCAGCTCCGCGACGTCGCCTACCAGGCCACCACCACCGACTTCTGGGGATCACTGGAGGCGGTGGGGGGCACGTCGACCTACGTCCTCGGCGGCGCCTTCAATTGCGGCAAGGGCCAGCCGCCGCAGGTCGCCCCCGTGAGCCACGGCTGCCCGAGTGCTCTCTTCCGGTCCGTCAACGTCCTGAACGCCCGATCCGAGACCGGTCGATGACCGACGGGGACCGGCTTCCGCCGGCGCCGGACGTCATCGAGCGGGCCCTCACCCTCGCCCGCGGCCACGACTGTGTCGTCGTCGTCAGTGACGGCAGCGAGGCCGACGTCCGCTTCGCCAACAACACCACCACCACCAACGGTGTCCGACGCGACCGCAGGGTCACCGTCATCAGCTTCGTCGCCGCTCCCGGTGCCGGCCGGGGCCGGCCGGGCGCGGCGTCGGACATGCCGGCGGGTCCGGCCGTGGCCGTGGGGGTGGCCAGCCGGGCCGGGGCCGTGGACGTGGCCGAGCTCGTCCGGGCGAGCGAGGCCGACGCCGGCGGTGCTGCACCGGCCGACGACGCCATGCCCCTCGTCGCTCCCCCGGGGTCCACGGGGGCACCCTTCGGTGCTCCTCCCGCCCTCACCGACCTGTCCACCCTGGACGCCGTCGTTCGGCCTCTGGCCGCCGCCTTCGGCCGGGCCCGGTCGGCCCGTCATGTCCTGGCCGGATTCGCCTCGCACCGCATGGACACCATCTACCTGGGGTCCTCCACCGGGCTCCGGCTCCGGCACGAACAACCCACCGGGACCCTCCAGCTGGTGGCCCGCAGTGCCGACGGGTTGCGTTCGACGTGGGCGGGGGTGGGCAGCTCCCGGTTCGACGACGTCGACGTCGACGTCCTGCACGAGCGGCTCGTCCGGCGCCTGGCCTGGGCCGAGCGCCGGCTGGAGCTCCCCGCCGGTCGGTACGAGACGATCCTTCCTCCCGACGCCACCGCCGACCTCATGGTCGTGCTCTCCCAGGCCCTGTCGGGACGCGACGCCGAGGACGGACGTTCCCCCTTCTCCGGGCCCGACGGCACCACGAAGCGGGGGGAGGTCCTGTCGTCGCTCCCGTTCACCTTGCGCAGTGACCCGGCCGAACCCGGCCTCGAGTCGATCCCCTTCCTCGTCACCACGGCGTCGGGCACGGACGTCTCCGTCTTCGACAACGGATTGCCCGTCGCACCGACGGCCTGGGTGCGCGAGGGCCGGCTCCATGCCCTCGAATACCACCGCGCCGCCGCGGCGCGCTCGGGCACCGTGACCACACCGCCCGGCGACAACCTGATGCTCGAGCTCCCCGGGGCCACCGATCCGCTCGACGATCTGATCGCCCGCACCGAACGGGGCCTGCTCCTCACCTGTCTCTGGTACATCCGCGAGGTCGACCCCGTCACGCTCCTCGTCACCGGCCTCACCCGGGACGGGGTCTATCTCGTCGAAGGCGGTGAGGTGGTCGGCGCCGTGAACAACTTCCGTTTCAACGAGAGCCCCATCGACGTGCTGGCCCGGACGACCGAGGCCGGTCGAACCGAGAGGGCACTGTCGCGGGAGTGGGGCGAATGGAAGAGCCGGACGGCCATGCCGGCACTGCGGGTGGCCGACTTCAACATGAGCTCGGTCAGCCCGGCCACCTGAGATCAGGCGAGGGGGCCGATCCCCACCATCTGGCGAAACTCCTCGGTCGAGTTGGTGACGGGGAAGGGCTCGTCAGGAACTCTCACGCCGAGCCGCTCGCAGATCGGGGCCCAGCCGTCGCCCAGGTTCCACTCGAGCAGCCGGCTCGGCGGTACCTCGGCCCGCACCGCGTCGTTGTGGCGGACGTAGGCGTCCATCATGGCCGTGGGGTCGTCGATCTGATCGCTGAACCGGGTGCCGAGCAGCCGGCGGACCGCCTCCATCCACGCGGTGAGCTCCGGTGGGACGTGGTCGAACGCCAGGAAGATCGTATTCGAGGCGCTGCGGTACCACTCCTCGGGATCGCGGACCGACAACAGCACCAGCGCGTTCGGGTTGGCCTCGGACAGCTCACGCCAGAATGACGCGCCGGGCCAGTCCACGATGGCCCGGTAGCGCTCGAGCATGGCCGACCAGTCGACGGGCCGGCCGTCAACGGCGTCGATCCAGGCCGGCGCCTGACCGGGATCGCCGAGGATCTCGAGCATGTGATGACACGGCGCTCCGAGCAGCTGCTCGAGGGCGAGCTTGAGCGAATGCGTCCCTGTCCGACCGACACCCGCACCGACGACTTCGAGCTCCATGTTCGTTCCCCCGTCACCCCTGTCCGATCACGCCGGCGGCCAGCCACGAGGCGCGATGCGCCGGCCACAGCGGCGCGGGCGCCCGCCGATCGTGTCATAGGTCGCCCCGGCCGTGCCGGAGGCGCTCGTCACCGCCGTCCGACCCCGCCGTCCCGCCCGTCAGGCGGTGCAGTCGATGACCAGTTTCATCGGGGGGTCGGCCAGAGCCTCGACGGCGTCGGCGCGCGACACCACGGAGGACGTGACGAGCGTGGGGTCGAAACCGCGGGCCATGAGGTCGAGGACGAGGGGGATGGCGGGTCGCACGTGGGCCCGGCCGGTGTACAAGGTGCAGCAGCGCGAGTACATGGCGAGCAGGGGCAGCGACTGATCCTCCAGGTAGACCGAGGGGCTCGTGCAGGTCCCGTCGAAGGCCGTGCTGTTGAGGGCACACCGCAGGCCCTGCGTCGTGCCGCTGGCGTCGACGGTGATCGGATAGGAGCCGGCTTTGCGCGGCGGCGGGCCCTCGATGGCCTCGGCACCGAGAGCGGCGGCGATGGCCAGCCGACCGGCATCGTCGTCGAGGTAGCTCACCCGGCCGGCGCCGAGGGCCACGGCCATGCCGGTGGCGTAGAGACCGATCGAGTGGGGCCCCCCGTCGCCACCCACCACGAGGACGTCGGCTCCGGGCTCGGCCGCCAACTGGGGGCCGACCGTGCGCCAGCCGTCGGGGATGTTGTCGCTGGCGCTGGCCACGGCGACGGGACTCAGCCCGGCGGGAAGCTCCACCAGCATGGCGTCGGCGTGGGGCACGACGACCAGGTCGGACAGCAGCCCTCCCCACTCGAGCCCCCCCATCTCGCCCAGGCCGTAGGTGGAGAGCTTCGGGTGCGCGGCGCAGTTCCCGGTTCGGCCCCGAAGGCAGGGCGCGCAGACGCCGCACGAGATCTGGAAGGGCACCACGGCCCGATCGCCCGGTGCCACGGTGGTGACCCCGGCACCCACCTCCACCACCTCGACGACACCTTCGTGGCCGAAGGGGTACGGCCCTGCCAGCGGGAAGCGGCCGGCCAGCACGGCGACGTCGAGGTCACACGTGGCGAGGGCCACCGGTCGGACGAGGGCGGCGTCGGGGCCGGGGAGAGCCGGTTCGTCGGTCTCCTCCCACCGCACCGATGCCGCACCGTCGAGCATGAGCCTCTGCACCGCACCTCCCACACGCCGTGGGGAGGACGCTACGGCATCGACGGCTCGGTCACCTCGCTGGTGCGCAGGGGCCCGACACGACTCTGGTTCCTCTTGGCCAGCCGCCGACGGGTGAGAAGGCGTCGCCGCTCACGCTCCGAGGCGCCGCCCCACACGCCGTGATCGATCCGGTTGCCGAGCGCGTACTCGAGACAGGGGGCCTTCACCGAACAGTCGGCACAGATCCGCTGCGCCACCTGCACGCCGACGCCGTCGCTCGGGAAGAACACGGCAGGATCCATCTCCTTGCACTTCCCCTGGTTCATCCAATCGGTGTCCATGATGGCCCCTTGCTGCAGAGCTCTCATCTCTGCCTTGCTCTCATCTCTGCCTTGTCCGGCATGACGTGCTCAGCTCGCTGAGCTTGCCTCCACCGGACCCGAGGTCCATTCGGCAGGCCGATAACGGGATTTCACCATGCGACTCTGTGAGGTGGCTGTGAGTCACGAAGATTTAACCTCGGCCCCAACCGAGCCGTCAGCGCTCCGTCGAACCCAGGTCAGCGCTCCGTCGAACCCAGGTCAGCGCACCGTCGAACCCAGGTCAGCGCACCGTCGGACCTCCGTTGAGCCCCTGGTCAGCCTCCATCAGGGTGGCGGGATCGGGCCAGGCGAAGCACAGGGCCGGAGCGGTTCCGCCGCCGGGAAACGGTCCCGCCACCCTTTCCTCGACGCAGGTTCCTCCCTGGGCCCGGTAGAAGCCCTGGGCGGCCACGTTCTGGGCCAGCACGGACAGGTGAAGGCCCGTGGCCGGAGACGACCGCAGGACCACGGCGGCCGCCTCGGCCATGAGACGCCGGCCGATTCCCCGACCCTTGTGCGCGTGGCGCACGTGGAGGTTCTCGAGGTACGCCCCCCACGTCGGGTGATGCCGGAGTATGACGTGCGAGAAGCCGACGATGGCGCCGTCGTCCTCGGCGACGACGGTGTGGTGGCCGGGGGCGGGGTGTCCGAGTCGGTCATGCCACACCGCCCGTCGGTCGGCGAAGACGTCGCCGTCGAGGTAGCTGTCCAAGTAAGCGCCCCGGTAATTTCGCCGCCAACTGTCGGCGTGCAGCGCCGCGACGGCGTCGGCATCGGAGGCGACGGCCTCCCGGTACCGGGGTTCTCCTTCTGTGGGCGACACCGATCCTCCTGTCGGTTGCGTGGTTGCGGGCAAGTGTTAGGAATGTTGGTCGCCATCGTAGGGAGAATCGGGTGAAGCCAGAACGCCGGCTCGGGGGAACCGCTGCGACCCATCACCGCCGAGGTTTCGACCGATGAGCGCGCTCGACCCGCGGACACCGGTCCTCGTGGGTGTGGGTACCGCCGAGGGCGACCACGAAGGCGTCGAGCTCATGGCCCAGGCTCTGGCGGCCGCGGCTGTCGATGCCGGCTCGTCCACGTTGCTCGGCGCTGTCGATCGCATTGCCGTCCCCCAGGGAACGTGGTCGTATCCGGACCCGGCCCGTCTCCTGGGGGCGCGGATCGGCGCACCCGGGGCCACCACGTGTCTGGCCCAGATCGGAATCTCCCAGCAGACGCTCGTGAACGAGGCCCTCCGGGCCATCACCGCCGGCCACTGTGACGTCGCCGTGGTGGCGGGGGGCGAGGCCCGGGCGCGCGCCCGACGAGCGGAGGTGGCCGGCACGGTGGCCACGGAGACGGCCCAACCGGGGGCGGTACCCGATCTCGTCATGAATCGCGAGGACGACTTCATGGCGCGTCCCGAGATCAACGCGGGGCTGACCCAACCGGTGCTCCAGTACGCGCTGATCGAGAACGCCCTGGGTGCAGCCGAGGGCGTGGGCATCGACGAGCACCGCGCTTCAATCGCCCGATTGTGGGAACGCTTCAACATCGTGGCCCGCTCCAACCCCGATGCGGCGTTCCCGACGGCACGCTCCGCCGCCGAGCTGGCGACGGCGTCGGCCGAGAACCGTCCGCTGGCCTTTCCCTACAACAAATGGCACGCCAGCCAGTGGACCGTCGATCAGGCCGCTGCGCTCGTGATGTGCTCGGTCGAGGCCGCCCGGGCCCACCACGTTCCCCTCGATCGCTGGCTGTTTCCGCTGGTGGGCATCGACGCCAGTCACGCCGTCTCGCTCAGCCGCCGGCGGGACCTCCATCGCTGGCCCTCGATGGCCGTGTTGGCAGAGGCCGCCGCCGGGCGCACCGGTCGTCCGCTCGACGAGATCGAACACATCGAGCTCTACTCCTGCTTCCCGTCGGCCGTCCGTGTCCAGCAACGCGAGCTCGGGGTACCGCTCGACGGCACACCCACCATCACCGGGGGCATGGCGTTCGCCGGGGGACCTTTCAACAATTTCGTCTACCAGGCCACGGCCGCCATGGCGCATCTCCTGCGCCGCGAGCCCTCGGCGCAAGGCCTCGTGAGCACGGTGTGCGGCCTGCTCACGAAGCCCGGTCTGGCCGTGTGGTCGGCCACCCCCGACGGCCGGCCCCCCCTGCTCGGCGATCTCGCCACCGAGGCGTCCGCCGCCACCGAGCGCGTGGAGGTGGTCGACGAGCACCACGGCCCGGCCCGGGTGGCCACGGCCACCGTCGGCTACGCCGGCCTCGTCCCAGCCCGGTCCTTCGTCCTGGCCGACACCGGGCCCGGTCACCGGTGCGTGGCCTCGAGCGACTCCCCCGACGTGGCCGAGGCCGTGGTCTCGGGGGACCTGATCGGCACCGTCGTCAGCGTCGCCGGGACCGAGGTCCGGCTCTAGAGAGGTCCGGCTCCCGAGAGGTCGAGCGCTCGAGAGACCGGCTCTCGAGAGGTCGAGCGCTCGAGAGATCGGCGGGATCGGGGACTACGACGCCGGTCCCGACACGGTCACCAGCGTTCCGATCGGCGCCAGGGGCCAGACCTTGGCAGCGTCGGCGATGGTCATCTCGACGCAGCCGTTGCTCTGGGGTGAGCCGTAGGTCGCCCGCACGAAGCCGTGCAACGCATCGCCGCCGTTGAAGTAGGCGGCCCAGGGGACAGCGGGGTCGTCGTAGGTGCTGCCGTCGGGGTTCGTGCCTTTCATGCGCGAGCTGACGATGTGCTCGAAGACGGGGTAGGTGCCGTCGGTGGTGTCGGCGCCCGGTGCTCCGGTGTTTACGGGAATGTTGATTAGCGCCGGGATCCCGTTGGCGATCAGCGTCAGATTCTCGGGCAATTGCTTGGAGACCGAGACATACGTGTACGGATCGGCGTTCACCGTGTTGGCGCTCACGTCGGCGAGGAGCTTCGACCACACCTGGGTGCCGGCCAATCCGTCGACCGCCAGCCCGTTCTGATTCTCGAAGTTCATCACCGCCCCTTTGGTGATGACGTTCTCGTACCCTTCGGTCCACAGCGTGGTGAGCGATGCCGGCAGGCCCTGCCATCGCCACGCGAACGTGCCCGCTTGGGCCGTGACAGCCTTCGTGGGCGCGCTCAGCGGGCCGCTCGGGGTGAAGGACAGGGGGAGGTAGTCCAGTTGCGCGAGCAGCTGCTGCAGTCGCTCGGTGCTGCCCTGGGCCACGGTGAAGGCCACCGTGACGGGCGCCGCCAGCATTTCACCGCCGGTGCTTCTCGGACCGGTGGATCCGGCGGGAATCGTGAGCGTCTCCGTGGTGGTCGGTATGAACGGTTCGGCGGCGTCGAAGGACAGCGTCGTCGGGCCCGTCTTCGCCCATGTCCCGCTCACCGGTGGATTGAAGCTCGGCATACCGCTGGCGCCGGCCAGCGGGAGCGACAGGTGCACGGCGACGGTCGCATCCGACGGCACGTCGGTGGCGCCGGCGGCCGGCGTGGTGGATACCACCTGCAGGAGTTTGGCCACCGTCTTCCCCGTGGCGTTACCCGGGTGATTGGTCGTCCTCGTGGCAGAACCCGGGGTCTTGTGGTCGTTGCGCACGATCAGGAACGCGCCGGCGCCGATGACGACAACGAGGACGATGCCGAGCGCCACCACCCAGGGTCGTCGGGGCGGCTTCGGCGGGGGTACCAGGATCTTGTATTCGGCCATGGCTCCTGCTGCTCGGGTGGGGGGCCGCCCAGGGTCCACGTTCGTGATACGGCGGAGGGATCCGCCGGTCTCGACAGTAGTGACTGGCTGTGCCGATTCGGTTTCGCCCCTCGTCGCCCCCGGTCAACAGGCGCTACTGGGCCAGGGCCCCCACGACGTAGTTGATGCAGCCGCACAGCGCGGCGATGTCCTCGGGGTCGATGGCCGGGAACATGGCGATGCGGAGCTGGTTGCGACCGAGCTTGCGGTAGGGCTCCGTGTCGACGATGCCGTTGGCCCGCAGGACCTGCGCCACGGCGGCGGCGTCCACGGCGTCGACGAAGTCGATGGTGCCCACCACGTGGCTGCGTTGCGACGGCTTCTCCACGAACGGCATGGCGAAGTCGGATTGCTCGGCCCAGGTGTAGAGGATCTCGGCCGACCGGTCGCACCGGCCGGCCGACCATTCGAGGCCGCCGCCGGCCACCATCCACTCGACCTGCTCGGTGAAGAGCAGCACGGTGGCGAGTGCGGGTGTGTTGTAGGTCTGGTCGAGCTTCGAATTGTCGACGCACGTCTTCAGATCGAAGAAGGCCGGCACCCACCGGTCCGATGCCGCCAGCTTCTCGACCCGGTCGAGGCCGGCCGGTGACAGCAGGGCCGCCCACAGCCCGCCGTCGGCGGCGAAGCATTTCTGCGGGGCGAAGTAGTAGACGTCGAACTGCGACGGGTCGACCCGGAGGCCGCCCGCCCCCGAGGTGGCGTCGACCGCCACCAGTCCGCCGCCGTCGGCCGGGGAGGCCGCGCCCACGGGACGGGTGATACTCATGGCCACGCCCGTCGACGTCTCGTTGTGGGTGAGGGCATAGAGGTCGATGTCGGGATCGGCCATGGCGTCGGGATGTGTCCCCGTCGCCGATTCGATGATCCAGGGTTCGTCGAGATGGGGGGCGGCCTTGGCGGCGGCGGCGAACTTGGACGAGAACTCGCCGAACGACAGGTGCTGGCTCCGGCGCTCGATGAGGCAGAACGTGGCGATGTCCCAGAAGCAGGTGGTGCCCCCGTTGCCGAGCACCACCTCGTACCCGTCGGGAAGTTCGAAGAGCTCGCTCAGACCACGGCGCAACCGGGCCACGACGGACTTGACCGGCTTCTGGCGGTGGCTCGTGCCCAGGTATGTGGGGGCCGCCCGGGCCAGGGCCTCCACCTGCGCCGGCCGGACCTTGGAGGGCCCGCTGCCGAAGCGGCCGTCGCTCGGTTTGAGGGCGTCGGGGATGTGGATATCGGGGCTGGCGGTGGTGTCAGGGGCAGGTGGCACGTGTGTAAGCATGGCAGCCATGTCGTCGCGTCACGAACCCACTCCCGGAGCCGGTTCCGGGCCGGCGCCCGCCCGGCGTCGTGTCTCGGCCCGCGTCGCCGCCGTCGCCCCCTCCGCCACACTGGCGGTCGACGCCAAGGCGAGGGCGCTGCGCGCCGCCGGCGAGGACGTCATCGGCTTCGGTGCCGGGGAGCCCGACTTCCCCACGCCGGCCCACATCGTGGACGCGGCCATCGAGGCCTGCCGACTCCCGGTCAACCACCACTACACGCCGACCGGGGGTCTGCCCGCTCTGAAGGAGGCGGTGGCGGCCAAGACCCGACGCGACTCGGGCTACGAGGTCAAGGCTTCCCAGGTGCTCGTGACCAACGGGGCCAAGCAGGCTGTCTACGAGACCTTCGCCACCTTGTGCGACCCGGGCGACGAGGTGCTCGTCCCCGCCCCGTACTGGACGACCTACCCCGAGGCCATCGCCCTGGCGGGCGGGGTGCCGGTCGACGTCCCCACCACGGAGGAGTCCGGGTTCCACCTCACCGTGGAGGCCCTCGAGAAGGCCCGGACGGCGGCCACGAAGATCCTGCTCCTGGTGTCGCCCAACAACCCGACCGGGGCGGTCTGCACCCCCGACGAGATCGCCGCCATCAGCCGCTGGGCTGTGGAGCACGAGCTGTGGGTGGTGACGGACGAGATCTACGAGCACCTGGTCTACGGGGGTCGCACCTTCGCGTCGGCGCCGGTCGAGGTGCCCGAACTGGCCGACCGGTGCGTCGTGATCAACGGCGTGGCCAAGACCTATGCCATGACCGGCTGGCGGGTGGGCTGGATGATCGCGCCGCCCGACGTCACCGAAGCCGCCGCCAATCTGCAGTCCCACGCCACCTCCAACGTGTCGAACGTCCCTCAGTGCGCGGCGCTGGCGGCTCTGACCGGCGACCTCGCCGCCGTCTACGCCATGCGCGAGGTCTTCGACCGCCGCCGGCAGCTCATCCATCGGATGCTCAACGAATGTGAGGGCGTCACCTGCGTCGAACCCGAGGGAGCGTTCTACGCCTTCCCCTCGGTGAAGGGCCTCCTCGGACGCCGGATCGCCGGCACTCTGGTCCGCTCGTCGGACGAGGTGGCCCAGGTGGCCATCGACGAGGCCAAGGTGGCGGTGGTGTCGGGGGAGGCTTTCGGGACCCCCGGTTACTTCCGCATGTCCTACGCGCTCGGCGACGACGACATCGCCGAAGGCGTCGCCCGCCTGGCCAAGTTGTTCGCCACGGCCGAGTAGGCGAGCGAACAGGCGAGAAGCAGAGAGGACGGATCGATGGCACGGGTGCTCGTCACCGAAAAGCTGGCCGACCGCGGCCTGACCCTGTTGGCCGACGCCGGACACGACGTCGACGTCCGACTGGACCTGACCCCTGAGGCCCTGCTCCAGGCCCTCCCGGGCGCGCACGCCCTCATCGTCCGATCGGCGACCCAGGTGACGGCCGAGGCACTGGAGGCGGGGACGGACTTGGCCGTGG
>DATNJD010000205.1:0-3022 GCA_035604075.1 Acidimicrobiales bacterium | reverse complement strand
CTGCTCTTCGTGGCTATCGGCATCCGGGTGCTCCCCGGTTACGTCGACAATCTGGTCTCCCGGGCCATCCAGGACACCGGTGTCCTGTTGGGTGGTCACTGAGATGGCCCCCACCGAGGGGGGTGAGGGCTGACCGGTGGGGAAGAACGACGACAAGACCGAAAAGCCCACCGCCAAACGCAAGTCGAAGGCGCGCAAGAAGGGTCAGGTGGCCATCTCGCGCGAAGTCTCGAGCTGGATTGTGGCTCTGGCCGGCACGATGCTCGTTCCCCTGCTGCTGCGGTCCGGCCAGACCCGGATCACCGATCTCTTCGCTCAAGTGGCCAACGTCATGACCAACCCGAGCGTGGCGGGGGCTGTCCAGATTCTCCAGGCCGGACTGCACGATGTCCTCATCCTCGTCCTACCCATCGCCGGGGGCTTCGCCGCCCTCGGGGTGCTCGCCGACGTGGCCCAGACGGGCGGGCTCTTCTCGCTGGAGGCGGCCGCACCCAAGTTCGACCGGATCAATCCGGTGGCTGGTCTCAAGCGCCTGTTCTCGGCCAACTCGCTCTGGCAACTGATCAAGCAGATCGTGAAGATCGGTGTCCTCGTCCTCATCGCCTACAAAGTCCTGTTCGGGCTGGGCGACAGGCTCGTGGGGACGCAACCGGTCGACATGTCACCGGTGGTGGCCTACGCCGGCTCGACCATGCTCGGTCTCGTCCGCGACGTCGCCGTCATCGGCCTGCTCCTGGCTCTCGGCGACTACGCCGTCCAACGTCATCGCCACAACAAGAGCCTCAAGATGACCAAGCGGGAGGTCAAAGAGGAGCACCGCCAGTCCGACGGTGATCCGCTGCTCAAGCGTGAGGTCCGCCGCAAGCAGATGCGGCTCAGCCGGGCCCGCATGATGGCGGCCGTGGCGGGCGCCGACGTCGTCATCACCAACCCCACCCACTTCGCCGTGGCGCTGCGCTATCAGGCCGGCCTGGGAGCGGCCCCCCAGGTGGTGGCCAAAGGGGCCGACGACGTGGCTCTGCGGATTCGGGCCGAAGCGGCCGCCCACGGGGTGCCCATCATCGAGGACCGCCCGCTGGCCCAGGCCATCTACGCCGCCTGCGAGATCGACGCCTTCGTCCCGAAGGAGCTCTACGTGGCCGTGGCCCGGGTCCTCGCCTTCATCTACACCCTCCCGGCCATGGTGAAGGCGTCGGGCAAGGTGCACCAACGTCCCACGAGCGCACTGGTGGCGTAGAGCCGGACCTTGTAGAGGAGCACCACCTGGTCGAGGCGGTCGTCGCTGATGCCGAGATGGGACACCTCGTGCCGGCGCCTTCAGCAGGGCTGCAGGCTATGGATCGGAGGGTCTGACCGGTGGGTCCACCGATGTCAGCTGCAACTCGCCGACGACGGCGGCCAGCCGTTCCGACACATCGGCCTTGCGGGCCGTAATGGACGGTGATTCGAGCTCGACGAGGGTCGTCTCGGTCGCTTCCCGGAGCGCGGTGAGATGGGCGTCGAAGGTGGCCAGGACCTCGTCACCGCCGGGTTGGTCGACGGCGCCGACGGCATGCCACAGCGCGCCGTGCAAGGCGGCGCGCAGGGCCCGCGGGGAGACGAAGGGCTGACCGATCCGGTCGGCGTTGGCGAGGATCCGACCGATGGCGTCGAGTTGCGGTCGCCACTGCTCGACCTCGATCGTGACCGCCCGCCGACGGCTCACCGCCCGCCAACCCACCCCGCTGCCCACGGCCCCCACCACCAGGCCGTAGAGCGGGGCCACGAAGGTGAGGGCATCGAAGGGCTGCGCCGCCATCATGCCCACCAGGCCGCCCGCACTGACCGAGACCAGGCCTTTCAGGGCCACCGGACGTCCGTGGGGGCCGAGCACGACCGTCCGACTCGTCCCCAGCCGGGCCAGGATGCGCCGGGATCGCGACGCTCCCGGTTCGTAGACGGCGAGGGCGGCCGGGGGGCTGTCGAGGCCGACCTGGGGTCCCGCCGACAGGCCCGGCGGCGGGACCGGGCGCCCCGGCACCCGCTCCCCGAAAAGGGGACGCACGGCGTCGGCCGACAGCCCGAACCGTCGGCGGTCCTGCGGGCTTCGAAGGTGGCTCGTGCCGCGGCGGGGGGTCCGTGTCTTGATCGTCATGGACGGTACGACCACGCCCGCATGACAAGGAGCAACCGGTGGCCCTGGGGGAGACGTTGGTCGGACGCCAGCCGATCTTCGACCCCGACCTGGTCGTGCAGGCCTACGAGATCGCCGCTCACCTGGACGGTGGGCATGACTGCGGTCCTCGACATCGACGAGCCCGCCTAGGCACGGCGGACTCCGGAACCGGCACTCCGGTTGCCGACCGGGGCCGGGCCCGGTGCCGATGAATGGGCGTCGATGTCGTCCCCGCCCGGGGCTTCGATCGCGTTCCCGCCGTTGTCGTCCCCCATCGACGGTTCACGCGACAGCAGGAGGTCCATGACGCGGGTGGTGCGCGACCGCGTCCCCTTTTGTGCACCGTCGCACCGCTCTGTCTCTCCGCCGCTCGCCATGTCCGTCTCTCCGGGTGGGGCCGCTTCACGAGCGGGCAGTCTCCGCTCTGCAGACATTCATCGGCTGTTCACCGGTCGATCTGGAGCGGGCGATGCCGGTGTCACGCACCGTCGTGGCGGCTCCCCCCAACGGATTCCCAACACCTCCTGCTGTGCGACCCGGAACGGCCGCCGCTGTGAAAACGTTGAGATGTCACGCCCGATTGGACCCCCGGGAAGGGACGCGATGAACCAGTCGAAGGTGCAGACGGCCTCCAAGCTGTTGGCCAAGGCAGAGAGCACCACGTCCGACCACGAGGCCGTCGCCCTGGTGGAGCGGGCCTACTCGCTTCTCGCTCTTGTCATCACCGAGTACGACGACGCGATGGCCGCCGGCCCGGGCGGGGCCCGCCGTCGTGAGCGGCGTCGCATGCAGGATCGCCGCCGGCGCGCGCGGCAGGAGAAGGCCGCCGCCGCACCGCCGGCGCGGGCGGTCGACTCCCTCGACCGG
>DATNJD010000204.1:0-2591 GCA_035604075.1 Acidimicrobiales bacterium | reverse complement strand
CTCGCCCTTGGCCACCAGAACCTCCTCCCGTGCTCCGTCCCAGGCACTCCGCTCCTCGTCCACTAGCATCCTAGCTCCCTTGTTATTCCACCCTTCCTCGGTTTTCAAACTAGCCTAGTGTTACCAACTAAGGTTGGCAAGAGGAAGGCGCACAGTAGTTCCGTGATTACTGAGAGCCGTCAAGGGTCGCTGCGGGCCTTCGCAGCGCATAGGCGCTGCTCTCGTGTCCTCGCTCGGCCTTCGGCCGCCCCTTGACTGCGAGGCTGAGGCTCACGAAGGCAAGAGGGGGCTCCAGGCCCCCTAGCGGGGGCCACGGATCATCAACAGAAATGGAGGCGTCGAGATATGGGACAGTCTTTAGATGAAGATAAGTATCAAGCACCTGCCCTGCACGTTCTCGGCCGGCGGCCGATGAGCATGGCGGCGGAGCCGGCCAACGCCCGGATGGGCCACGGGGTGAAGCAGCGCGACATCATCAAGATGACAGAGGAGGAGGTCGACGCCTACCTGCACGAGCGGAGGCCGATGTCGCTGTGCAGCATCAACCACGACGGCTCCATCCACGCCGTGGCCATGTGGTACGGGTTCCTCGAAGGGGCGATCGCCTTCGAGACGAAGGCGAAGTCACAGAAGGTCCAGAACCTGCGGCGCGACCCGCGGATGACCGTGCTGGTGGAGGACGGGGACTACTACGAGGAGCTGCGGGGGGTCGAACTGGTGGGCCAGGCCGAGATCGTGGAGGATCCCGTCCGGATGTGGGTTCTCGGCGTCGACCTGTTCGAGCGCTACTACGGCACCTACACCGACGAGATGAAGCCGTTCGTCGAGACCATGTTGAACAAGCGGGTGGTGATCAAGCTGAACGTGAGCCGGGTGGTGACCTGGGACCACCGGAAACTGGGCCTCGGATCGACCCGGCCCGGCGGCTGACGATCGACGGCCGGCGGGCGGCGGGCGGTGACGGCACGGCGGATGTCCGACGACGAGGCGTGGGCATTCCTCGGATCCTCTCCGCCGCATACGGGGAAGCTCGCCACGGTGAGAGCAGACGGGCGGCCCCATGTGGCGCCGATCTGGTTCGCGCTGGACGGAGAGGTGGTCGTCTTCAGTACCGGGGAGCAGACGGTCAAGGGCAGGGCGCTGCGGCGCGACGGGCGCGCCGCGATGTGCGTCGACGACGAGCGTCCCCCGTTCGTGTTCGTCACGGTGCAGGGCACGGTCGAGCTCGTGGATGATCGCGCCGAGCTGCGGCGCTGGGCCGGCATCATCGGTGGCCGGTACATGGGCGAGGAACGGGCCGATGCCTTCGCGGAGCGCAACGCCGTGCCCGGCGAGCTGCTCGTCCGGCTCCGGGCCCATCGGATCACGGCCGTGGCCGACCTCGCCGACTGAAACACGTTTCACTTCCGCTGCTACTGTTCCCCCCGGCCCGGACGCGAGAGCCGCCGGCCGGGACCGGTGGGCGGCCGGCGCAGACCGGGAGACAGCCCGGCGCGCTGAGGACCGGCAGACAAGGAGCGACGATGATTCTGGACCGCTTTCTGCTGACTGACCGCGTCGCCGTGGTGACGGGGGCGGGGCGGGGGATCGGCGCCGGCACGGCGGTGGCCCTGGCCGAGGCCGGATGCGACCTGGTGATCTCGGCGCGGACCGAGGAGCAACTCCGGGAGGTGGCCGGCCGGATCGAGGGGGCCGGTCGGAAGGTGCACGTGGTCCCGGCCGACCTGAACGATCTCGACGCCGTGGCGGCGCTCGCTCCCGCCGCCCAGGAGGCGTTCGGCCGGCTCGACATCGTCGTGAACAACGTCGGCGGAACGATGCCGAAGGCCTTCCTCGACACCTCCCCGCGTTTCCTCGAGCAGGCCTTCCACTTCAACGTGGCCACCGCCCACGCCCTCACCCGGGCGGCCGTGCCGCTGATGATCGCCGGTGACGGCGGATCGGTGGTCAACATCTCCTCGGCCATGGGCCGGACGCAGGCCCGGGGCTTCGTCGCCTACGGGACGGCCAAGGCGGCCCTGGCCCACTACACGCGGCTGGCCGCCACCGATCTGTCGCCGCGGATCCGGGTGAACGCCATCGCCGTCGGTTCGGTGGCCACCTCGGCGCTCGAGGTCGTGCTCACCGACGAGGGCCTGCGGACCACGATGGAACAGTCGACGCCGCTCAAGCGGATCGGCGAGACACAGGACATCGCCGCGGCCATCGTCTACCTCTGCTCGCCCGCCGGCAGCTACCTGACCGGCAAGGTCCTCGAGGTCGACGGTGGTCTCTCCCACCCGAATCTTGATATGGGATTGCCCGATCTGTCACGCCCCGGTGAGTGGAGGGGGCCCGGTGGCCTTGGAGGAGAACAAGGGGGCTCGAGTGAGGAGGAGGATCAGGTGAGTCACCGCGTGGTGGTGTGGGGAACGGGCAACGTCGGACGGCACGCACTGGCCGGGATCGACGCCCGACCCGATCTCGAACTGGTCGGGGTCTGGGTGTCGAGTGCCGAGAAGGTGGGTCGCGACGCGGGCGAGCTGGCCGGCCTCGGTCGACCGCTCGGGGTGACGGCCACGAACGACGTCGACGCCATCGTGGCGCTCGCG
>DATNJD010000203.1:0-3576 GCA_035604075.1 Acidimicrobiales bacterium | reverse complement strand
CCGCCGTCGGCCGAGGCCACCCAATAGCCCCCGCCGTTGGGCGTCGAGGCGATCCCGACCGCCGCCGCCGTCAGCCCCGCCCCTCCGCCCGCCCCGGGCAGGTCGGGCGTCACCTGGCTCCAGCTGAAATCGACCGGTGGCGCACCCGAGGTGTCGACCAGCAGCTCGGCCCAGCTCGGGTAGCCCTGGTACCCGGTCGGGTTGAATCCGGTTCCCATCTCACAGGGAGCGCAGGCCAGACCGAGCAGCACGTTGTCGCGGTGCCCCCAGCAGCCCGGGTCCCCGGCCGACTGGCAGTCGATGTTGTTCGAGCCCAGGCCGTCGTCGTACATCCAGTAGTAGTCGGCCTCGAGGGGATTGCCCACGGCGCCCGCCCAGTTGCTCCCCCACTGCGTCCAGGGGAAGCCGCCCGGCGGTGAGGGGTCGGTGCTGTCGGTGGCACCGGCCAGCGCGGCCGAGTCGAGACCGGAGGCCATGGCCGTGAGGGGCGGCAGGCCGCGGACGGTCCGCTCCAGGTTGGTCACCACGAAGAGCTGCTCCGGCGCCGTCAGCGAGGTCCAGTCGGTGGGAAGCACCATCCCCGGCAGGCCCTCGGCCTGCCGGCCGTTGGCGATCGCGGCCAGGGTGGCGTTGATGCACGACGAGGAGTCGTCGTAGGACCGGCCCGAGCAGGAATTCAGGAATTGCGGGTTGGGGGCGATGTTGGCCGGGGGGTTCCCCGGGGGCAGGATCCCCTGCCGGGACTGGGGGTAGGCCTTCGTCACAGGCACGGGCTGGGACGTCAGCCGGATCGCGGCCGGACGCACGGAGGAGGCGGACCGGCCGGTGGCTGCCGTCCGGCCCGGTGCCACCAACGCCACCACCAGGGCCAGTACGGTCAGCCCGGCGACCAGGAGAAGAGGCCTCAGATGGGGGTGCGCACGCGCAGAGCAGTCGGCTCCGGCTCTGGTCCCGTTCCGTGGTGACTGTATGAGTGTATTCACTAAGTGGAACTATCGGACCACCCTGAGTGTTTATTGATGGGGCAGTGGGGAAAATTGCCACTTGTTGTGAGAGTTGTGATCACTGTGGGGGTTGTTGCGATGGTCACCGGCTGTGGTTCCGCCGGGATCCCGGGGTCCGCCGCCCTGGCCGGAAGCGCCTCGGCCGGCACCGAGGCCTACGTCTGCAACTTCGGCTACGACGACCAGCCCGGCATGACCATCGTCGCCCTCGATCTCGCCACCGGCCGCCGCACCGGCTCGGTCACCACCGGCTCCCTCCCCTCGGCCGTCGCCACCACCCCCGACGGACGGCTCCTCCTCGTCACCGACCAGGGTGACGACAATCTCGCCGTCCTCGACACCGCCACCGATTCGGTCCTCGCCCGGATCCCGACCGGTGTCGAGCCCGACGCCGTCGCCGTCAGCCCCGACGGCAAGCTCGCCCTCGTCGCCAACATCGACGACGACACCGTCACCCCCGTCGACCTCACCACCCTCCGCGCCGGCCGCCCCATCGCCGTCGGCGCCCGTCCCGACGCTGTCGCCATCGGTGGTCCCGCCGGCCGTACCGCCCTCGTCGCCGACCTCAAGGCCAATGCCGTCACCCCCGTCGATCTCGCCACCGACGCCGCCGGACCGCCCATCGCCGTCGGCGCCGAGCCCGACGCCGTCGCCATCGGTGGTCCGGCCGGCCTCACCGCCCTCGTCGCCAACCTGGGCTCCGGCACCGTCACCCCGATCGACCTCACCACCCTCCGCCCCGCTCCCGCCATCGCCGTCGGCATCGGCCCGACGGCTCTGGCTCTGGCCGGCGGCTCCGGTGGTTTGGGCGGGTCGGGGCCGGCGGTCGGGTCGGGGCCGGCGGTCGGGTCGGGGGCGGCGACGGCCTGGGTGACGGCCGGCCAGGACCTCGTTCCCCTGAACCTGGCGGCGGCCACGGCCGGCACGCCGATCGCCGTCGGACATCTGGCCGAAGCCGTGGCCGTCGACCGTGCCGGCCGCACGGCCTGGGTGGCCGGCCAGGATGCCACCGTCACCCCGGTCGACCTGGCCACGAGAACGCCGGGCCGATCGATCCCGGTGGGTGGTCGGCCCGAGGCGATCGTCATCCCACCCCCCCGCCGATGACCGACCCGGAGTGAAGGACCGGGTGCCGAACGCCGTATTGCTGTGAATTGCCGTTATGCCCTTGGCGCGGTGACACCAGGTGGCGCGTTTTCTGCGCGATGCGGTTGAGTAGGGAACACACGATCGATCCGACCCCGAGGGCCGTCCATGCCGTTCGATTTGTCAGAAGTACTCAGGCAGCGTCACGACGAGAACTTCCGTCTCCACACGCAGTACGTGAATCCCCAGATGGCCCGGGTGCTGAAGACGATCGGGTTCGACCGGTTCTACGTCCGCGGCGAGGGCTCGTACCTCTTCGACACCGAAGGTCGGCGGTATCTCGACTTCCTCTCCGGCTTCGGCGTCTTCGCCCTCGGTCGGGACCACGCCGGGGTGAAGAAGGCGCTGCACGACGCCGTGGACGCCGACCTGCCCAACCTCGTCCAGATGGACTGCGCGTTGCTCCCCGGCCTCCTGGCCGAGGCGCTCGTCGCACGGAGCCATCCGGGCATCGAGCGGGTCGTCTTCACCAACTCGGGGGCCGAGGCCATCGAGGCGGCCATCAAGTTCGCCCGCCACGCCACCTCACGGAACCGGATCCTCCACGCCGACCACGGTTTCCACGGGCTCACCACCGGGGCGCTCTCGTTGAACGGGGGCCGGGAATTCCGCGACGGCTTCGGTCCCCTCATCTCTTCGGGCCAGGTCCCCTTCGGTGACGTCGATGCGTTGGCCCGGGAGCTCCGCGCCGGCGACGTCGCCGCCTTCGTCGTCGAACCGATCCAGGGAAAGGGTGTGAACATCGCCCCCGACGACTACTGGCACGCCGTCGAGGAACTGTGCAAACGACACAAGACGCTCCTCGTCATGGACGAGGTCCAGGCCGGCATGGGCCGGACGGGCCGGTTCTTCTGCCACGAGCACTACGACATCCGACCCGACATCATCACCGTCTCGAAGGCCCTCTCCGGCGGCTATGTCCCGGTGGGGGCGATGCTGAGCTCGGCCAAGGTCTCCGACAGCGTCTTCTCCTCCATGGACCGGGCGGTCGTCCACTCCTCGACCTTCGCCCAGAACCAGATGGCGATGGTCGCCGGACTGGCCACGCTGCAGGCCTTCGACGACGAGGACATCCTCGACCGGGTCAACCGGACGGGCGACTCCTTCATGAAGGCACTCGCTCCTCTCGTGGACCGCCATGAGTTCCTCCACGAAGTCCGGGGCAAGGGCCTCATGATCGGCCTCGTCTTCGGCGAACCGGTCTCCCGGGCCCTGCGGATCCGCTGGAAGGCCATGGAGGCCATCCGGACGGCACTCTTCTCGCAGCTGATGGTGGTCCCGCTCTTCCACCGGCACCGCATCCTCACCCAGGTCGCGGCGGACAACATGAACGTCGTCAAGCTCCTGCCTCCCCTCATCGCCGGGGACGAAGAGGTCGACTACTTCGTCGAGGCCTTCGACGACGTCCTCACCGCGGCGGCGGAGG
>DATNJD010000202.1:0-2373 GCA_035604075.1 Acidimicrobiales bacterium | reverse complement strand
CGGGTGGCGCCGAACGACGTGGCCAGATGGCCGGCTGACGGCCCGGCACCGGCGGCGGCACCGGGGTGGATAAGGGTCAGGACCAGAATCACGACCTCGCCGATGGCGAGGAGGCAGCCGAACCCGAGCCAGCTGGGGCCTGTTTTTCCGCCCCCCGCAGTCTGCGGCCCTGAGGCGGTCTGGGGCCCTGGGGCTGCGCCTGTCATCCCGGAGGTATCGGCACTCCACGGACGAGGCCTGAGTCACGGCCGCACGGGCGCGGATCTCGACGCCGGTGCTCATCTTCCCAGCCCAAAGGCCCTTCTCAGCGCCGGAGCACTCGGTCCAAGCCCCACCGTCCGCTCAATTCACCCACCCGGCCGGGGCCCGACCACCAGGTCTGCGTACTGGGGGTGTCGCTCGAGGTAGGCAGCGACGAACGGACAGACGGGATCGACCTTCAGGCCCCTGGACCTGGCATCCTCGAGCGCGGCCGACGCCAGCTGGGTCCCCACGCCGCGGCCCTCGAATTTGTCGTCGACCTCGGTGTGGACGAGCGTCACCACCCCTGGTTCGATCCGGTAGGTCACGAATCCGGCCCGCTCGTTCCCGGCGTAGGCCTCGTACCTGCTCCGGTCGGGGTTGTCGACGACCCTCACAGACGAATCGGACTCTGGCATCGGATCTCCTCTCGGCGGCAGCGGCCTCGTTCTACCCTGAGTTCGGACAGTGGTGACGCGTCATGCTTTGGGGCACAATTGGCAGCGCGGATCCCGAACGCGCGGCTGGAAAGACCTGGTCCTCGACCGACGACGTAACGATGTAGGAGCTCCCGTGCTCGACGAGACCGCGCATCAGAGTTTGATTGCCGCCATCGACGTGGCCATCAGTAGGTGTGTGGACGCGTTCAACATTGCGTCCGAGGGTGGCGAGGAGGGTCTCGCAGCGAGCGCCCGCGTCCAGGTTAACGAGCTCAAGGCGTTCAGGGACGCGGCGTCGGCTCTGCCTACCCGGCGGGGCCGGTGGCAATTCGGCCGGTCACCTCGCGGTGACGCCCGCTCCCGTTGACCGACGCGTCCGCGCCGGGGTCGGTCATGGCCCGGGTCGTGCTGATCACCGGTGCATCGGCCGGCATCGGCCGTACCTGTGCGGACCGGCTGCACGAGGGGGGCTGGACAGTCGTCGGGGCGAGCCGGCGTGGGACAACTTCGGGAGCTTGGTCGGGTCTGGTCATGGACGTCGACAGCGACGAGTCGGTGCGAGAGGGCGTCGCCGAGGTGCTGACGCGACATGGACGCATCGACGCCGTTGTGGCGTCGGCCGGGTGGGGTGTCGCTGGTGCGGTCGAGCACACGACCATCGACGAGGCCAAGGCCCAGGTGGAGACCAACTTCTGGGGTGCCACGCGAGTGGTCCAAGGCGTGCTGCCGGCGATGCGGGCGCAGGGCGGCGGCCGCATCGTCCTCATCAGCTCGATCGGGGGCGTCGTCGCCATTCCTTTCCAGGCTTTCTATAGCGCCAGCAAGTTCGCACTCGAGGGATTGGGGGAGGCGCTCGCCTACGAAGTGGCCCCCTTCGGGATCGACGTCACGCTGGTCGAGCCCGGCAATATCCGGACCGACTTCACCGCCAACCGGAAGAGGGCTTCAGCGTCGACGGACGACGATGTGTACAAGGGCGCCCTCGATACGGCCCTGGGCGTGATGGAGCGGGACGAAGCGAACGGAGCGGCTCCCCAACTGGTGGCCGCGGTGGTTCACAAGATCCTCGACGCCCGACGCCCACCCCGCCGGATATCGGTGGGCAAGGCCGGCGAGCGCATCGGCGTCCTCGCCAAGCGACTGCTCCCGCACCGGGTCTTCGAGGCGGCCGCCAAGAGCAGTCTGGGTGTGAAGTAACCACCCGCCCCTCGACCGAGGCGCCGGCCTCCTTCGGGGTTCAGCCGCCCAGAAGAGCGTCGATGGTTCCGTTGGCGGCATCGGCGGCGTTGCCCAGGTGGGGGAGGCCATATCGATCCTCGATCGAGCGCAGGATGCCGAACGTGTCGACAGGTGTGGGGTCTTGTCGGGGGCTCGACTTGAGTGCATCGGACACCACGATCGTCGCGACGCGTCCCCCGGAACCTCCGTTGATCCCCGAGGAATCCGAGCCCAGGGCTTCGTCCCACTCGACGATGATCTGCCCGCCGGCCCGGTACCAGGATGTCGCTTGTACCCCGGGGACGAAGCGCGCCAGGAATGCCTCGGTGTCGGCCAACTGCTGCGCGGCGGTGTTGACGGGGACCCCGGTGTGGCCGTCGTCGGTGAGGTTCGGCGTGTACCACACGAAGTCCGGAGGGTTCGCGGCGTCGAGGGCACCTGTCAAGGTCGAGGCATCGGAGACGGTGATCTTGGT
>DATNJD010000201.1:0-2010 GCA_035604075.1 Acidimicrobiales bacterium | reverse complement strand
ATCCACCCCACACGATGGCCCTCTCCTCTGAGAGGGCCATCGACCACGTCAACCCATCGGCTCCGCCAGACCGTGACAAATAGTCCACACAGTTGCATCATCTGATGCGCCGCCCTTCGGGCAGGCAACACCGACCCTGCCGTGATCGCGTTCTCCCTGGTGGCGACCAGTATCCGAAGAGGGTGACGTTCAGGGTGACGTCCATGCGGACGATTCGGGCATGGGCCGGTCCCCGAACTCCCACCGCCGGACGCGTCGGTGCTGTCGATAGGGCGGCTCGGCGTCACCGGTGGCGCGGAGTACTACCTCGACAAGGTCGCCAACAACGTCGACGACTACTACCTCGGTCGAGGAGAAGCCCCGGGCCAGTGGGTGAGTACCACCTCCGAGCGCCTCGAGCTCGTCGGCCAGGTCGATGCTGAGGTTCTTCGGAACCTGCTCGCCGGCTCGTCCCCTGCCGGAGAGGACCTGGGCGTGCAGCTCCGCCCGCAGCGTCGGCCCGGCTATGACCTGACGTTCTCGGCCCCCAAGGGCATCTCGCTTCTCTGGGCGTTCGGGACCGGTACCGTGCACGACGCGATCTCCGTCGCGCACGATCGAGCGGTCGGTGCCGTGCTCGACCACTTGTCCGCCGAGGCGTGTTACGCCCGCCGAGGACGCAACGGGAAACACCTGGTCGAAGCCGACGGTTTCATCGCCGCCGCGTTCCGGCACCGCACCAACCGGGCCGGCGACCCCCAGCTCCACACCCACGTCGTCGTCCCCAACCTGGTGAAGGGTTCAGACGGCCGGTGGTCGGCCCCCGACGGCCGGCAGCTCTTCGCGTGGGCCAAGACGGCCGGGACCATGTATCAGTCCGCACTGCGAGCCGAGCTGGCTCCCCTCGGCCTCGCCTGGCAGCTGCGGCGCAACGGCCTGGGCGAGCTGCGCGACATCCCCAAAGCGATCCTCCGGGCGTTCTCGAAGCGCCGGGCGGACATCGAAGCGGCCATGAACGCGAAGGGATTCGACTCCTACCGCACGTCGAGGACCGTCACCCTCGCCACCCGGGACCGCAAACCCGCCGTCGTCGGCCATCCCGACGTGCTGCATGGGCGCTGGTCGAAGGAACTCGCCGCGATCGAACTTCCCGCTGGCCACGATGGCACCCGGCAGGCCAGTATCGATGACCTCACCGCCGTCCTCGGCAACGAACCGGCCATCACACCCGGGCCCGAGGACACCGAGGCGATGCTGCGGATCCTGGCCGGTGAGAACGGGGTGTCGCTCGATGACTGGGAGCTCGACGAGCACCAGATCCTCGACCCCACGGCTCCCGGTACCCGAGCCATGCCCGTCACCCTGCTCGGTTCGACCTTCACCCGCCGCGACGCCATCTGTGCCGTGGCCAGGGCCTTCGATGTCACCCCCGATCAGGCACTGGCTCTCACCGCCAAACTCCTCGACCGCGACAGCGTCGTCCGGGTCCTCGCCGACCCAAATGCGGGCACCGACCACGTCCGGACGAGAAACGGGCAGATGATCGCCGCCACAAGCGGCGACCGGCGCTACACCACCACCGAGCTGTTGGCCGCAGAGAAGCGCATCATCGGTTCGGCGACAGCGCGCATCGGCGAAGGAACCGGCCGGCTCCCCCCCGGCTCCGTCGACCACGTCCTCGGACTCCACCCCCATCTGGATACCGAACAGGCCGACGGAGTACGGGCGTTGCTCACCTCGGGGAACGGCTACGACCTGGTGATCGGCCAGGCCGGAACGGGCAAGTCGACCATGCTTGGTGCCGCCCGGGCCGGTTGGGAAGAGGCGGGTTACAAGGTCATCGGCACCGCCGTGGCTGCCCGAACCGCGGCCGCACTCGAGGCGGGCACCGGTATCCCGAGCTCGTCGCTCACCCAGCTCCTTTCCGATCTGAGAGAAGCCGGTGGACTCACCTCCCGCCACGTGGTTGTCGTCGATGAAGCCTCGTTGGTCGGCAGTCGCCCCTTAGATCGGCTCCGGTCCCATGTCGAT
>DATNJD010000200.1:0-2915 GCA_035604075.1 Acidimicrobiales bacterium | reverse complement strand
GGCGTCTCCGAGACCGGTGACGGTGTAAGGGTCGAGCATCATCTCGCGGCACACGTCGAGGGTGCCGTTGACGAAATTCGACCCCAACAGGGCGTAGAACGCCTTGCCGTCGTCGGCCAGCAGCAGGTCGTACATGTGGGCCACCGGATCGAGCCCGGCCGCCGTGGCCTCGGCATAGACGGACTGGTCGAAGCGGGGCTCGTAGTTGACCGGGTCGGTCAGCGCGAAGGTGAGCGGCAGAGCCGGGTGGAAGAGTTCGACGATCAGGGCCGAGAAATCGGTGGGTGACGGGCGGTCGGACTCCTCCAGGATGGCCTGACGGATCTCGGGGCGGCGCATCTCGGCCACCCGGTCGGCCAGCGGCAGGTCGGCGATCTTGCGATACGTCGGTCGACCCATGAAGAGGTGATAGGTGTCGAGGTTGGTCATGATGGTGACCGACCGGGGAATGACCTGGGGTCGCAGGGTGGCGCCGGCCCGGTTCGCCTCGGCGGCGGCGTCGAGCACCAGTCGCCAGTGTCCCGGGTCCTCGAAGAGCTGGGCGATGGTGAAGGTGACGGGGCGACCACTCGTGCGCGACACCGCGGCCAGCAGCGGCACCTCGTCCAAGGGCGTGGCCCGCTCCCCGCCCAGGCGTTGGAGCTGGCCGATGGTGCCGGCCACGATCGCTTCGAACACCCCGTGGCCCGCCCCCCGCATCGCCTCGGCGACGGCCAGAAGCTCCACCTCGGGGGCGAAGGTGCCGGGCACCGGGCGCCCCGAGCGGGCCTTGTGGCCGATCGTCCGCGACGTCGAGAATCCCACGGCCCCGACGGCCAGTGCCTCGGTGACGATGGAGGCCATGGCCGCCATGTCCTCGTCGGTGGCGTCCTCGTTGGCCGCCCCGCGCTCGCCCATCACGTAGAACCGGACGGCGCCGTGGGCCACCTGGGCGGCGATGTCCACGGCGTAGCGTCCCCGGTCGAGCAGATCGAGATATTCGCCGAAGCTCTCCCACTCCCCCCAGGGCATCCCCACGCTGAGCGCCGAGCCGGGGATGTCCTCCACCCCTTCCATCAGGTCGATCAGGGCGTCGTGGTCGGCCGGCCGCACGGGGGCGAAACCCACCCCGCAATTACCCATCACCAGGGTCGTCACCCCGTTGGAGGCCGACGGCTCGAGAACGTCGTCCCAGGTGACCTGCCCGTCGTAGTGGGTGTGGACGTCGACCCAACCGGGGGTGACGAGCGCTCCGTCGGCCTCGATGACCTGTCGCGCCCCTTCGGTGACCGCTCCGATCTCCACGATCCGGCCGTCTCTGATCCCGACGTCGGCGGTGTAGGACGGGCCTCCGCTGCCGTCGACGACGGTCCCCCCCTTGATGGCGACATCGAGCATGTCCCGCTCCCCGCTCCCGTCCGGCCCTGGTCAGATGCTGTCACATCCTCGATAGATTTTTTCCTGTACGGCCCGAACGGGGAATCCGAGGGGCGATCCGGCGTCGGGAGACACTCTGATGGCCAGCGCGCGATCAACGGTTGAGGGCCGCGACGAAGACGGTCAGGAGAGCCGGCGCCGTCGGTGGCCCCGGTGGCTCCCCCGGCCCCAGGTCTTCTTCGGGGGGCTGATCCTGGTGGCCCTGGTGGTCCTCGCCGTCCGGGTCCGGGGCGACTTCGTGAGCACCTTCCGCCACCTGAGCGTGCGCCGGCTTCCGTGGTTGGCCGCCGCCGTCGGTGCCGAGGTTCTCTCCTTTCTCTGTTACGCCGCCGTGCAACGGCGACTGCTATTCGCTGGCGGAGCCAGGATCGGGCGTCGGACGATGCTCCGGCTGGCCGTGGCCGCCTCCGGGCTCACGAACCTGGTTCCCGGCGGCACGGCGCCGGCCAGCGGGTGGTTGGTCGGCCAGTACCGCCGCCATGGGATCCCGGTGCCGCTCGGTCTCTGGGCCGTGATCGCCGGCGGGTTCGCCGCCACCGTCTCCGTTCTGTTCCTTCTGTTGATGGGAGCGGCCGTCGCCGGGCTGATCGGGATATGGGCGACGGTGGGCTGCGCCGTGCTGCTGGTGGGCGGGACCGCCGGTCTGGTGTGGTGCGTGCACCACCTGCCGACGGTCGACGCGTGGTTGCGCCGCCACGGCGAGGTCCCCGGAGTACCGCTCCTGCAACGTGCCATGAACCGCACGGCCGGCGTCATGAAGTTTCGGGCCACCGTCTCCGGGGGGACGCAGGTGTTCGTTCTCAGTCTCGGCAACTGGGGCTTGGACGTCGTCTGCCTGATCACCGCCTTTGCCGTCCTCGACCTCCCCGTGCCCTGGGGCGCCGTCCTCTTCGCCTACGCCACCGCTCAGATCGCCGGCAGTGTGGCGCCGGTGCCTGGGGGCATCGGATTCGTCGAGGGGGGCATGATCGGCGCCTTCGCGCTGGCCGGCACCCCGACCGGCCACGCCGTCGTGGCCACCGTCGTCTATCGGCTCATCACCAACTGGGGTGTGGCCGGGGTGGGCAGTCTGGCCCTGCTGATCGTGAACCACCGCACCCCGGAGGAGGCCCAGCTCCACGGCGAGGCGGCGTCGCTGGCCCGCCCGCACGGCGACGGCGGATCGACCACCGGCGGCGGCGCTTCAGCGCCTGCCGACGGTTAGCCGTTCTGGCCTCCGCCGGGGCCATTGCCGTTGCCGTCGCCCGGTCCCGGCGCCGTCGTCGGTGTCGTGGTCGTGCCGTTCAGGCCGAGGGCGCTGTCCAGGGTGGCGATGTCGCCTTGCAAGGTGGCCCCCTCCGACTGGCTGATCGAACCGTTCTGGATCCCGTCGGCGATCACTGCCGCTGCTTGTTGCATCTGCATGGCGGCCTGGTGGGTCCGGCCCGCCTGGGCATCGGCCACGGCACGATCGGCCGGTCCGGTGATGGCGTTCCCCGTCCCGGCGTCCATTGCGCCGG
>DATNJD010000199.1:0-2564 GCA_035604075.1 Acidimicrobiales bacterium | reverse complement strand
GGGGGGCCGCAGGCCGATCGAGCGCTTCGAGGCCACCATGGACGAAGTGGCCGAGGACGCCAGGAGGCGGTTCTACAGCGAGAACTTCCTCGACCTCCTGGGTTCCGCGGCACGCCCACTGGCAGCGTGAGCAACGCTGCTCCCAGGCGATTCGCGCCATGACCAGCGAAAAGACCTCGGAATCGTCGCCAAGGACACGCAGGGACGCCGGAGCGCAGCGGTGGGCGCCGAACAACGCTGAACAGGACAGCGGGGAAGCGATCGACGCTCGAGGGCGCCCGCTCGATTAGACAAAGGGCAGAGTCTCGACCGTGCCCTCTCCCACCCCCCTCAGCCGCCTGGTCGGCGCACACGCCCGCCGAGCGACCCGCCGGAGGCGGAGGGTCCTGGCCGTCGTCGCGCTCGCCGCCGTCACGGGTCTGGGGGCCCTTCTGGCCACCTGTGGCGGCAGCTCGTCGCGGCCACAGGTGGCCCCCTCGGCGCCATCGGCGCACTCCACATCGACAAATGCGCACGCAGGCGGTCGCTCCGAGGCCATCTCCGCGGTCGAGTCGGGCCTTCTCCCCTGGACACTTGCCGCCCCCATCAGCCGGAGCGTGGTGCTCCCCGGGCCCGGGGCCCAGCTCGTCATCCTCGGTGGTCTGACCACGTCGAACGTCTCCACACAGGGCATCTACACCCTCGACACCACCTCGGGGAAGCTCCTGCACTTCGCCAACCTGACCGCCGGTCTCCACGACGCGTCGGGTGCGGTCGTCGACGGACGCGACCTGACCTTCGGAGGTGGGTCGCCCGCCACCGTCGCCACGGTCCAAGGCGTGCCGGCGCCGGGTGCGGCCCTCGCGGGCACGGTCGCCACCGCCACCGCGACGGGGTCGCTCCCCCAGCCACGTTCGGACTCAGCGGCGGTGACCGTCGGCGACACCACCTACGTCGTGGGCGGATACGACGGCTCGAACCCGGATCCCGTCGTGGTGGCGACAACCGACGGCCGCGCCTTCTCGACCGTCGCGTCACTGCCGGTGCCTGTGCGGTACCCGGCAGTCGCTGCCTGGGGCGGGCTCGTCTACGTCTTCGGCGGCGATGCCATCACCGGGGCCGCCGCCGGAGAGCCCGTGAACACCATCCAGGTCGTCAATCCGAGTCGCCGCACGGCATCGACGATCGGGCGCCTACCGGTGCCGCTCGATGGCGCTGTGGCCGTCACCATCGGGACGCAGATCTATCTGGCCGGGGGCGAGAGCACCGTCGCCCCAGCGGTCACCGCCGGCTTGGGGACGACGCAGCTGGGACCGCCGCCTCCCGGCGCCAATCCCGGTGCCGGTGCGACCAACGCCACCGCCACCGCCGCCATCGTCCCCGGGACCGCGAGCGCGGGCACGAGGGTCACGGGGGGGACGCTCCTCGACGCGTCCAAAGGGACATCCACCTCCGCCTCGGGTACGGGATCGGGGTCGGTGCGGGACGAGTCGACCCCGGCCACGTCCGCCGTCTCCACCATCTGGGCTTTCGATCCGGCCACCGACGGGGTACTGAACGCCGGGCGCCTCCAGGTGCCCGTGGCCCATTCCAGTGTGGCCGTGCTGGGGGCCACCGCCTGGTTGGTGGGAGGTGAGTCCGACGGAACCCCGGTGTCGACGGTCCAGATGCTCACCCCGAATTCGAAGTTCGGTTCGGCGGGCATGGCGGGGGCCGGTTCGCCCTACTTCGGCATGCAGTTGCTCATCGCCGACCGAGGCAACAACCGTTTCCTGCTCCTGAACCCGGCCATGGACACCACCTGGACCTATCCGTCCTCGACGACTCCGCCCGACCCCTACGGCTTTGTCTTTCCCGACGACGCCTTCTTCATCGACAAGGGTCGAGCCATCATCTCCAACCAGGAGCAGAACGAGACCATCGTCGATATCGCCTATCCCTCGGGCAAGATCCTGTGGGAGTACGGGCACCCGAAGCAGCCCGGAACGGCGCCCGGATACCTGCATGAGCCTGACGACGCCTATCTCTTGGCCAACGGGCAGGTCACCGTGGCCGACGCCGACAATTGCCGCATCGTGATCATCAATCACGACGGCACCGTGGCCGGGCAGATCGGCAGCGACGGTCATTGCGTGCACAACCCACCTGCATCGATGGGATCGCCCAATGGCGACACGCCGCTGGCCGACGGCAACCTCCTCATCTCCGAGATCAACGGCTCGTGGATCAGCGAGTACACGTTGCAGGGGCACTTGGTGTGGACGGCACACGTACCGGTGTCCTACCCGTCGGACCCCCAGCAGCTCGGACCCGACCTCTATCTCGTCGCCGACTACGCAAAGCCGGGGGCGTTCATCTACACCAACCGCGTCGGCCAGGTGCTCTACCGGTACGAGGCGGCTTCGGGCCCCGGCATGCTCGACCACCCGTCGCTCGCAGAGCGTCTTCCGAGCGGAGTGGTCATGCTCAACGACGACTACGCAAACCGGATGGTCGCCATCGATCCCACCACAGGCGCACTCGTCTGGCAGTACGGAGTCACCGACGCGGCGGGGACGGCACCGGGGATGTTGAACACACCGGAC
>DATNJD010000198.1:0-8908 GCA_035604075.1 Acidimicrobiales bacterium | reverse complement strand
CGAAGTACTCGCTCGGCGCCAGCCGCATCTGCGGGCAGTACCCGCCGAAGCTCTCGGCCTGCTCGTCGAGCCTCTCCAACCAGAAAGGGACCCACCCGCCGCTCGACTCCAGGAAGACGATCCGCAGACCCGGGTGTCGTTCGAGGACCCCGAAGGCGATCAGCTGCGCGCACGCCAGCATCTCCTCGAAGGCATGCGACACGGCATGGAGAAGAAACGGGTTGAATGGTCGGTCGCTGCCGAGGGTGGGAACGATGACCGAGCTCCCCTCGTGGACGCCGACGGTCATCTGAACCTCTTCGGCCGCCTCCCAGATCGGTTCGTAGTCGGGGTCCGACAGCGATCGCCCCCGACAGGGGTTGGGGCGGACGAAGGCGGCCGGGAAGCCGAGTTCGTCGTGGGCCCGGCGCAATTCGCGGGCGGCGGCGGCCGGGTCCTGCACCGGCAGCATGGCCGCACCGAACAGACGGGCGGGGTCGGCCGCGCAGTACGACGCCAGCCAGTCGTTGTAGGCGCGGGCGATGGCCGACGCGGCGGCGCCGTCGTCGAGGGCCCAGACGTAGAGGCCGATCGACGGATAGAGCACGGCCCGGTCGATCCCCTCGGCGTCCATGTCGGCCAGCCGGGCGGCGGGATCCGACCCCCCGGGCCAGGCCTCGTCCAGGGGTGCGATGTCGTCCGGGTCGCTGAAACGCGCCCCCGGCGTGGCCAGCGTGCCGAGGGGGACGGCCAGGATCTCGGTCTCACCCACCACGACGTGGTCGAAGCCGTGGCGGTCGGTGTCGATCCGGGGCCGGTACCGCTCGGGGACGGCACT
Organism: Acidimicrobiales bacterium; assembly: GCA_035604075.1. Lineage (GTDB taxonomy): Bacteria > Actinomycetota > Acidimicrobiia > Acidimicrobiales > UBA8190 > Palsa-661. Next base: position 8,091 of record DATNJD010000198.1, on the reverse strand, counting down.
CCAGGCGGCGCGGGGCTCGACGACGTGACTGTCGGCGTCCACCACGCCGTGGACGCCGGAGTCGCGCCGGCCGGTGTCGGCGCCCGGCGCGTCTGTCATGTCCGCCAGTCGACGCCGTCGGGCAGTGGGTGCCGGAACAAGCCGGCGGCGTTCTCGCAGGCGATCTTCCGCAACTCGTCGACCGGCAGGTGTCCGAGCGTCTTCTGCAGCAGAGCCTGGGTATCGGGCCACGTCGAGTCGGCATGCGGGTAGTCCGACTCCACCATGATGTGATCGATCCCGATCCGGTGGCGCACGTCGATGACCGAAGGATCGTCGATGGTGCAGAACCAGAAGTTCCGGCGCAATACCTCACTGGGCAGGAGATCGGACGGCCAGGCCGAGGACTCCGAGCCCGAGGCCGAGTGACTGAGCACGTAGTCGACGCGGTCGATCAGCATCGGCACCCAACCGATCCCGCCCTCGGACATGGCCACGGCCAGGTCGGGGAAACGCAACGGCACACCCGACCACAGCCATTCCGCCGCCGCGATCAGCGCGTTCACGGGAAAGAGGGTGGGCAGCAACTCGAACGGTGGCGCCGGCGTGGGCAGCGGGGCCCACGACGAGGCCCCGGTGTGCAGGCAGACGACGGTCCGCGTCTCCTCACATGCGGCGAAGAAGGGGTCCCACTCCCCCGAGAAGATCGACGGGAACCCGAGGGCGGAGGGAAACTCGGGGAAGCTCACCGCCTTGAATCCCCGCTCGGCGTTGCGTCGTACTTCGGCGCCGGCCAGGGCCACATCGGCCAACCAGGGCAGCTGCAGCGGGATGATCCGCTCGGGATAGGTCCCCGCCCAGACGTCGAGGTGCCAGTCGTTCCACGCCCGCATGCAGGCCAGACCGAGATCGGGATCGTCGGCCCGGGAAAAGACGGCGCCGCAGAAGCCGGCCACCAGGGAGGGGAAACACAGCGAGGCCCAGATCCCGTTGATGTCCATGTCGGAGATCCGGGCGTGGATGTCGAAACAGCCCGGCCGCATCTCGTCGAAGCGCGACGGGTCCATGCTCCAGGTGTCCCGGGCCCGGCCGGCGACGGCGTTCAGGCCGATGTTGGGGTAGGTCCTGTTCTCGAAGTGCCAGTACTGGACGCCCTCGTCGGTCTCGATGACGCGCGGTGCCCGATCGGCGACGGTCTTCGGGACACGACCGACGAACAGATCGGACGGTTCGATGAGATGGTCGTCCACCGAGATGACGGGGACGAAGATGGGCCGCGGTTCGGGGTCGGGCAGAAGCACCGTCATGGGGGCACCTTCCTCCGGTTCACGATCGCTCATGGTCGTAGTGCCGCCGCGCAGAATGCCCACAGATCGTCGGCCACTTCGGTCGGGGCCTCCTCGATCTGGTGGCAGATCAACGCGTGCAGGTGGGAGACGACGAGATGGAACAGCGTCCGGGCCATCCGTGCCGGGTCGTCGACGGCCATGACGCCCTCGCGGCCGGCATTCTCCAACTCGACGGCCAGGAGATCGACGAAGGGTTGGAGCACGGCGCGTAGCTGGTCGGGTCGGGACTCAGACAGCCGCAGGTGCTCGCGCACGAGCGCCGCCGCGTAGGGCAGCCGACCGTCGAGGGTGATGAAACCGAAGAGTCCCTGCACCGCGCAGCGGACCCGCTCGACAGGCTCGTGATACTGCGCCACGGCGCCGGCCAAAGCCTCGGCTCCCCGCCGGGCATCGTCCTCGAACAGCGCCACCAGCAGTTCGTCCTTCGATGCGAAGCACCGGTAGAAGCTCTTGAGCGATGTCCCGGCGGCCGCCACCACCTGGGTCACCGTGAACACGGGGGCCCCGCTGTCCCACATCAGGGCCCGGGCCGCTTCCACCAGGTCCAGGGCCACCGTGGGCCGCGGGCCGAGCGTCCCCGTCCCGGCGGACGTCCGTCCGTGCCCCGCCCCTGCTGCCATCGAAATGGGAAACTATCATCCCGGAGAACGGCGTTCTCCGGAGGGAGGACCCGGGCCGACCAGGGGGTGGAGACGTGGGGAAGAACCCGGGAGGACACGCCGGGGTCGACGGCATCGGACTGGTCATCGACGGAGAGGTCCACGCCGGCGAGGCGGGGAGTTATCCCGTCACCAATCCGGTCCGACCGGCTGAGGTCGTCCTCGGCGGTCCCTCGGCGTCGACGGCCCAGGTGGACAGGGCTGTGGCGGCGGCTCGGCGTGCCGCGCCGGCATGGGCGGCGCTGACACCGGCCGAGCGGGCCGAGATGGTGGGCAAGGCGGCCGCCGCCGCCGGCGCCGTGGTGGCCTCGTCGGACCTGGCCCGGCTCCTCACCCGCGAACACGGCAAGGTGCTGTGGGAGGCGCAGTTCGACACCGGCACCATCGGGGGCATGGCCGGCGCCTTCGCCCCCCTGGTGGCCGAGGCGCTCGAGCCCCGGTCCATGACCGCCGGCGGAGGACGGCGGACGACGGTCGAGTACGTCCCCTACGGCGTGGTGGCCTGCGTGCTGCCCTTCAACTGGCCCGTCTCGGTCCTCGGGAACAAGATCCTGCCCGCCCTGCTCACCGGCAACACGGTGGTGGTGAAGGCCCCGCCCACCTGCCCGGGCGCCGTCCTGGCCGTGACCGCGGCCATGGCCGAGGCCCTGCCGCCGGGCGTGGTGAACGCCGTCAACGGGCCCGGGCCCGAATTGGGCGAAGCGCTGGTGGCCCACCCCGACGTGGACATGGTCTCGTTCACCGGCGGCGTGCCCACCGGCCGGGCCGTCATGGCGGGCGCCTCCGCCGCGCTCACGCCGGTGGTGCTCGAGCTCGGAGGGAACGACCCCGCCCTCGTCGCCCCCGACGTCGAGATCGACGAGGCCCTGGCGGCCAAGATCGTCGAAGCCGCCTTCATCACCTCGGGTCAGGTCTGCATGGCCATCAAGCGTCTCTACGTCCCCGAGGAGAAGGTCTCTCTCATGGTCGACGCCCTGGTGGCGCGCGTCGGCCAGGAGGTGGTGGGCGACGGCCTGGCCGACGAGGTCACCATGGGCCCCGTCCACCGCCCGGCGGCGCGCGACCGCGTCGAGGCCATGCTGGCTCAGGCGCAGGCGGCCGGTGCCCGCGTGCACCGTCCCGCCCGCGTCCGCGACGAGGACGCCGGCGCCGGTGGCTATCTGGTCTCGCCCGCCATCGTCGAAGGGGCGTCGGACGAGGACTCCATCGTCTGCGACGAGCAGTTCGCCCCCGCCCTTCCCGTGCTCGGCTACCGCCGGCTGGACGAGGCGCTCGAGCGGGCCAACGCCACCCCGTTCGGTCTCTGCGCCTCGATCTGGACGGCCGACGACGCTGTGGTCGACGACATGGTCAGGCGCCTGCAGGCGGGAACGGTTTTCGTGAACAACCACGGGACCTCGGCCATGGACCACAGGGCTCCCTTCGGTGGTTGGAAGCAGTCGGGCTACGGCGTGGAGCTCGGTCCCGAGGGTATGCGGGCCTTTACCAGACCACGCACCGTGCTTCGCTTCCCGGCGTCCTCGTGACCGCCCCGCTTCCCGGCGTCTTCGAACCCGGCGCCGTCGTGTCCCGCCACCCCGACAGCTCCCTGGAGGTATCTGCATGCTCGATCTTCTGATCCGTGGGGGAACCGTGGTCGACGGCACCGGTGGACCGGGCCGGCGCGCCGATGTGTCGATCGAGGGCGGCCGCGTGGTGGCGGTGGGCGACGCCGACGACACCGCCACCAGGGTGATCGACGCCGCCGGCCTGCTGGTGGCCCCCGGTTTCGTCGACCTCCACACCCACTACGACGCCCAACTGTCGTGGGACCCTGCCGCCAGCCCGTCGCCGCTGCACGGTGTGACCACGGTGATCGGAGGCAACTGCGGCTTCTCGCTGGCCCCGTCGGGGCCGACCCACTCGGACTACCTGGCCCGGATGATGGCGCGGGTGGAAGGCATGCCCCTGTCCTCTCTCGAGAAGCTCGACTGGACGTGGAACTCGTTCGGCGACTGGTTGGGCCGGCTCGACGGCAAGATCGGCGTGAACGCCGGCTTCCTCGTGGGCCATTCGGCCGTGCGCCGCGCCGTGATGGGTGAGGCGGCGGTGGGGGGGGAGGCGACCGATGAAGACGTGGCGGCCATGCTGGCCATGGTGCACCGGTCTCTCGAGGAAGGTGCCCTCGGGCTGTCGACTTCCCAGGCGCACACCCACAATGACGGCGACGGTGCCCCCGTTCCGTCGCGTTCGGCCACCCGGGCCGAGATCGAGGCGCTGTGCGCGGCCGTGGGCGACCACGACGGCACCACGCTCGAGATCATCGTCCCCGGGTGCCTGAACGGTTTCAGTGACGACGAGGTCGACCTGATGGCGACGCTCTCGCTTCTGGCCGACCGGCCGGTGAACTGGAACGTGCTCGGGGTGTCGGCCATGAACCGCTCCGGGCTCGAGCATCAACTGGCGGCGTCGTCGACGGCGGCCGAGCGGGGCGCGACGGTGGTGGCCCTCACGTTGCCCCACACCATGAAGATACGGCTGTCGTTCTCCCACGGGGCCATCATCGACGGCCTCCCGGGATGGCGCGAGTTGTTCGCCGTGCCCGTGGCCGACAGGATCCGGCAGCTGTCGGACCCGGCCGAGCGCCGGCGCCTGGACGAGGGGGCGAAGTCGAAGGAGGCCGGCATCATCGGGGCGCTGGCCAACTGGCAGATGCTCCTGATCGACGAGACCTTCGACCCGGCCAACGCCGGCTACGAAGGCCGGTCGGTGGGTGAGGTGGCCCAGGAGCGCGGTCAGGACCCGTTCGACGCGTTGTGCGACATCGTCATCGCCGACGAGCTGCGGACAGGACTGCGCCCCCCCATACCCGAGTCCGAGGCGGACTGGGAGCTCAAGGCCGACGTGTGGCGTGATCCGCGCACGGTGGTGGGAGGCTCGGACGCCGGCGCCCACCTCGACGTGATGTGCGGGGCCATCTACTCGACGTCTCTGCTCGGAGAGGGTGTCCGCAAACGGGGGCTGCTCTCCTGGGAGGAGGCCGTGCACCAACTCACCGATGTACCGGCCCGGCTCTACGGGTTGCGCGGCCGGGGCCGACTCGTTCCCGGCTACGCCGCCGATGTCGCCATCTTCGATCCGGAGCGGGTCGGTCAGCTGCCCGAACGCACCCGCGCCGATCTTCCCGGCGGCGCCAGCCGCCTCTACGCCGAAGCCGAGGGCATGGAGCACGTGCTCGTGAACGGCACCGAGATCGCCGCCGGCGGTGCCTTCACGGGGGCGCTGCCCGGTGCCGTCCTGCGCTCGGGACGCGATACCGACACGGTCACCGTGCCCGGACCGAAGGAGAGACGATGACGACGAACGACGGAGGTCAGGTGGTGCGCGCGGCGGTGCTGCGCGAGGTGGGGGCGCCCTTCGAGGTCGAGGAGATCACCCTCGAGCCCGTGGGGCCGCACTACGTCAGGGTGCAGATGGCGGCGAGCGGCGTGTGTCACTCCGACTTGTCGGTGCAGAACGGGACCATCCCCTTCATCTTCCCCACCGTGCTCGGCCACGAGGGGTCGGGCGTGGTGGCCGAGATCGGACCGGCCGTCACCCGGGTGGCGGTGGGAGACCACGTGGTGCTCACGTGGATGCCCCCGTGTCGACGGTGTTTCTGGTGTCTGGCCGGTCAGCCCATGCTGTGCAACGTCGGCATGGGGGAGTCGATCGGCGGGTCCTACGGCTCGGTGGGTGGCGCCAAGCTGATCCGCGGGCTCGGCACGGCCACCTTCGCCGAGCAGACCCTCGTCCCCGAATTCCAGGTGGTCCCGGTCGACCGCGCCGCCCCCCTCGAGCTTGCCGCCCTCGTCGGGTGCGCGCTGTCCACCGGGATCGGTGCCGTCTGGCACACCGCCGGCGTCGAGCCCGGTTCGACGGTGGCCGTCATCGGCTGCGGCGGGGTGGGGCTGTCGGTGATCCAGGGGGCCCGGCTGGCCGGGGCCAAGACCATCGTGGCCATCGACCACATGGCGGGAAAGCTCGACGCGGCCAAGACCATGGGGGCGACCGACGTCATCGATTCCTCACGCGGCGACACCGTGGCCGCCGTCCAGGCCCTGACCGGCGGTGTCGGTGTCGACTACGCCTTCGAGGTCGTGGGCAAGGCGCCGACGATCCGTCTCGCCTTCGAGGCGGCCCGCCGGGGCGGCACCGCCGTCCTGGTGGGTGCGGGATCGACCTCCGAGGAGGTCACCTTCTCGGCCTTCGAGCTCTTCGTGGGGGCGAAGACCCTGGTCGGATGTGTCTACGGCTCGACCGACCCCGACCGCGACTTCCCCTCCATGGTCGATCTGGTGACCAGGGGGACCATCGACGCCGAAGGCATGGTGAGCCGCCGGATCGGGCTCGACGACATCAACGACGCCTTCCGGGCCATGGAGGCCGGCGAGGTGGTCCGCAGCGTCATCGTCTTCGACGGTGCCGGGAAGGAGACGTGATGGCGACCGATGTGGAGGTGGTTGACGCCGACGCGCACATGATCGAGCCGGTGTCGTTGTTCGCCGAACTCATGACCAGGTTCCCCGATCAGATCGGCATCCGCACCGACACCCATCTCGGTGTTCTCGTCGAGGGCCGGCCCTATCCCCAGTACCAGGGTCCCGGCGCCGGCTGCCCGCCCGAGAGCGGGATGACCGATGCCGCCGGCGTCGAGCCCGGGTCACCCGAGGGTGTGGTGCGCAACGCCGAGACGGACGGGATCGACGTCATGGTGCTGTTCCCGAGCTTCGGGCTGTGCGTCCCCACCATCGAGGATCCCCAGCTGGGCTCGGCCGTCGCCCGGATCTACAACCAGTGGGCGGCCGACTTCTGCCGACGCAGCGGCGGACGGCTGTTCGCCGCCGCCGTGGCCCCCATCGAGCACGGTGACGACGCCATCGCCGTCATGGGCGAGGCCAAGGAGCTGGGCCTCGTCTGCACGGTGGTGCCCCCGGCGCTCAAGACCCGGAACCTCGACCACCCCGACCTCGACCGCTTCTACGCCGCCGCCGCCGAGATGGACATGGCTCTCGGTGTCCACGGGGCGCCGGGGATCCACCTGCCCAAGCTCGGGGTCGACCGCTTCACCAATTACATCCAGGTCCACTGCATCAGCTTCCCCTTCGACCAGATGACCGCCATGACCGCCCTCGTGAGCGGCGGCGTCTTCGACCGGCACCCCACCCTGCGCGTGGCCTTCCTCGAAGCCGGGGTGGGCTGGCTGCCGTGGTTCATGGAACGACTGGGTGAGCACTACGAGTCGCGCGGTGACTGGATAGAGAACGGCTGGTGCAAGCCCCCGACCGAGTACGTCGCCGCCGGGAACGTGGTGGTCACGTGCGAACCCGATGAGAGCGGCGTGCCGCACGTGGTGGAGACGCTCGGCGACGACTGCATCATGTTCGCCAGCGACTACCCGCACTGGGACGGCGCCTGGCCGAGGGCCACGACCGAGCTGTTCGAGCACAACCGGGGACGCTTGAGCGACACGTCGCTGGCGCGGGTGGCCGGGACCAACGCCCGCCGGTTCTACGGCTTGAACTAGGGAGTCTCCTCGGCGGGGGGAAGGGCGGTCACCCCGTCGATCTCGAGAATCTTGGTGCGCGCCCGGTGGCCGGACACCACCTGCACCGCCCGGCGGGGAACGCCGAGCCAGCGGGCCACCTCGTCGACCGCCGCCGCCGTGGCGGCACCGTCCACCGGCGGCTGGCGTACCCACAGGTCGAGGCGGGTGCCGTCCCATGTCCGTCGCTCGAGCGAGGCGCGGGGGTGGACATGGACGGTGACGCGGACCGGGCTCAGAGAGCCCAGACTCTCATAGCGACCTCACGGCGTCCCGGTGGCATTCTCCCGGGGGTCGTGGCGGCTACGCCCGAAGGTGCACGCCGTGCCGAGGAGGACGAGGAGCACCCCGAGCACGAAGAACCACCGCAGGCCGGGGCCGGTGCCGGTGAAGGCCAGGGTGCCCGGCGTGGAAGAGCCCGCGCCCGGAGATGTGGCGGGGACGGTGGTCGCCCCGGACCCACCCGAGGAGGTCGCCGACGGGGCCGTCGTGCTTCCCGACGAGGGTGCGCTCGAGGCGGGCGGTGCCGGGGTCGTGGCGG
>DATNJD010000197.1:0-2315 GCA_035604075.1 Acidimicrobiales bacterium | reverse complement strand
GTCGATCCGGGTTCGGCCGCCATCGTCACCTTCCTTCGGCCCCGATACCCGATCTCGTCATTTGTGAGAATGGTGACGGGCCCAACCCTCTGTGCAGGATGACGGAGGGGGATCGGCATGTTCACACAGGGGCCGTCTGGGGGGTGCGTCACCGCCGACCGGTTGTGCTCGTCAGCGTCACGGTGCCCGGCGTCGTGGTGACACAGACGGTGGACCGTCTCACCCCCAATGGCGGACGCCAGGTGGAGGTGACAGGTCGTTTCCAGCTCCCAGGTATCGGAGCTCGAGACGCAGAGAGAGGGCCCGCCCTCGGGATACGCCACTGGGCGCTGACAGGGTGCTATGACGGTGACCGCAATGGTGAGTAGGCGATGGCCGTCATAAACGTGATCGGCATCTGCGGCACTGCGTTCGGCCTGCTCGTCTCGGTCGCGCTGTTTCTCGGGTATGTGGACGAGCGACGCGAGAACGGGCACCGCTTGAACGATGCCGAGGACAGCCGGGCACTCTGAGCGGCGCGTTACCCGTTGGCCGCCCGCGCCGGCCCCACGATCATGGGGCAGGCGATCATCGAAGAACCGTTCGAGACTGTCGGTGATCCAAGCGGCGGGATCGTGGTGGCCGGCGGCCCCCCCGGTCCGGCGCCCGGTTGCGTGTCGGGTACCACCGGTAGCGGCGACGGCGCGGGTGTCGGCTCCGGGAAGGTCACGGTGCTGACCACGGCGCCCGAGGCATCGAGCAGCCGGAGCGTTCCCCGCACGTCGTACGGCCCGTCCCCCGACGCCGCCACCGCCCGGCTGATCTGGTGGGCGAGCACCACCACACCGTCGACAGGAGACATCTGATCGGTCGACCCGTCCGCGAAGGCCATCTGCGCCGTGGTGACGTCGGGACCGACCGATGCCGCTGTCCACCAGACGGGGGTGCCTTCGAGAATGCCGAAGGCGTTCGACACGGCGGCGATCGGTTCGGCGCCGGCCGTCGTCGTCGCGTCTGAGGTCACAGCCTGCGCGGCGACCAAGACGCCTTGACCGACGGCCGCATCGCTCGACAGCTCCACGGACACGGTCCGGCTCAGAAGAGCATCGCCGGGTGACACCGTCGCCATCGTCGACGAGGATCCCGATGGCGACGTCGCTGCCCGTCCGTTCTGGGCGCTCGGAATCGGGCCGCAGGCACATGTCTCTGTCGTGGTCTCGCGGTAGGCCCGGATGGTCACGCCGTCCGCCGTGGTGCGCGTGAACAGGTGGACGGCGCTACCAACGCTCTCGCCGGGCCTTGTCGCGTCCGGCACGCTCGGGAGCATCGGGCACGCGACGGCGCCGGAGTTGGACGAGATCGACCCGACCGGACCAGCGGAACCCGGTGCCGAGTTCCCCGCAGGCAACGTGGAGCTGGGGTCGGAGATCTGCACGCCAGCGTGCCGTGCGCTGTCCGGCGTCGATGCGCCCGTCGAGCTGAACGCGACGTACCCGCCCGCGGCACCGGTTGCCATGATCACTCCGGCCGCCACAGCCGCGAGGCGGAGGTGACGACTGGCTGTCCGACGCAGCGCACGCGCCATGTCGGCCCAGGGATTGTGTTTCTGTTGATCAGCTCCACCGGCGATTCCTGTCGCGGGCCGACTCGCCGGCCCTTCTGCTCCCAGCCCACCTTCGTCTCCTGCGATGCGCATTGCCCTCACCTCCGCCACCCGGTGCGGTGGCTTCTCTCGTCTGTGTGGTTGGACGTTCCTGCGGCACCGGAAGTTCCCGGCGGTGGCCGGGATCCACACAGGAGTGCGGACGGACCTGTCCTCTGGGCGCCAATTCCGCCGGGGGCGCCGGAGAGTTCTCTCACGACGCGGCCTGCCGCGGCCGACGGGTCGATCGGGGCGGCAGGCTCTTCAGGTGGGAATGCCTGCGGCCGATAGGGACAGGTATCAAGGTCCTCGGCAGGGGGGAAGGCATGGTCGTCCGGCTCTCGTCGGAACAGACGGAGAGGGTTCAGCAGCTCGGCGTCACCATGAGCCGGATCGCGACGGCCATCCGCCTGGCTCGCTCGGACCGGTCCTCGTCCCCCCTGGTGGTCAAGCAGTTGCTGGACGACTACTGCGAAGCGGAAGCCGAGCTCCGCTCGATGATCCCGCGGTCCATACGGCCGCTCTGACAGCCGCATCCTCTCCGCTGCTCTCGGGCCCCGGCCAGCACGAGCTCGGGGCGCCTCACACCCACGGGTCGACCCGGTCCACGATGGTGGCCACCCAGCGCGCCGCGGTGGCGGGCTGGCCGTCGATGCGGGCCACGGCGATCCCGAGGCCGAGGGCGGCGGCCGGG
>DATNJD010000196.1:0-13145 GCA_035604075.1 Acidimicrobiales bacterium | reverse complement strand
ACGAGCTCGACGCAGAGGTGGCGACGATCACCATGGACGACGGCAAGGTCAACGTCTTCTCCATCCCCATGCTCCGGGCCCTCCACGGGGCCTTCGACCAGGCCGAGCGCGACGGCACGGTCGTGATCTTGAGCGGACGCGACGGCTATTTCTCCGCCGGCTTCGACCTGAAGACCATCGCCGGCGGACCGGAACAGCTCCGCGAGATGCTCACCCTGGGGGCGACCCTGGCCCAAAGGCTGCTCTCGTTCCCCCGGCCCGTGGTCGCCACCTGCACGGGCCACGCCTACCCGGCGGGAGCGTTCCTGCTGCTCTCGTCGGACACCAGGATCGGTGCCGCCGGAGAATTCCGCATCGGCCTCAACGAGGTGAAGATCGGCCTCACCCTCCCCTGGTTCGCCATCGAGCTGGCCCGGCACCGGCTTCTGCCCCCGTACTTCGACCGGGGTCTGGTCACGGCCACCATGTACGACCCCGACGAAGCGGTGACGGCCGGCTTCTTGGACCGGGTGGTGGCCCCCGGTGACCTGCGGGCCGCCGGCCTCGAGGCGGCCGGCCAGCTCTCGGAACTCCATCCCGCCGCCCATGCCGCCACCAAGCGGCGCGTCCGGGGTCAGGTCCTCGACGCCCTCCAGGCGGCCATCGACTCCGAACTGACCCCGAGCTGACCGAACGGCGACCGATCCCGACTCAGCCGGACAGGCGCTGATACTGGGCGCTGGCCAGGTCGGTGGCGAGCGTTCGCAGCGCCGCCAAACCCGGCGCCGACACTCCGGCGCTCACCACGAAGACCACGTACCGACCCTTGGCGAACGTGATCTTCGGGGCCGCGCCCACCAATACGCCGGCCGCTCCGGGAATGCCGGTCACGGCGAACGGGGTGGGGGCCGGCAACGGACCGATCGATCTCCCGTTCTCGGCCACCAGCTGCTGTTCGTTGTGCGACGCGTCGGAGGACGATCCGAGCTCCGTCACGCAGATCAGGACGTACGTCGCCGGATAGGCGGGATTCTTGTCGAAGTAGCGGAGCTCGCTCGTCACCCAGCGTTCCTGCCGGAGATCGGTCTCGCTCACGCCGTCACAGTCGGCCGACGCGGCTTCGGCGATCCCGATGGTCCCGGCTTTGCCGCCGCTGTCTTCGTCGGTCGGTTCGGAGGTGAAGCCGCTCGGCGTCGGAACCATCAGAGAGACGAGTGCGGGGGGCGACTGCACCGGCAATGACGCGCCGCCGACGTGACCCGAGCTGCTCCCGCAGGACGACAGGGCGAGGGCGCACACGCCGGGAATGACGGCCCATGCGACACGGGCACGGACTCGACCTGATGGGCTCGGCATCGGGCGAGTATGGCGGAGAACGGTCAGCCGTGCGCCATGGCGGCCAGCGTGGTGACCGTCCTCCAGTTCCGCGTCGTCGCCTCCCAGCCGAATCGCTTCTCGAAGAAGGTGTTCGTCAGCTTGGTGGTCCCGTACCCGTCCGGGCAGCGGAGATAGACCTCCCGGCCGATCACCTGGAACTCGTCGGCGGCGACCGCCTTGGCCTGGGCCGCCGTGACGTCGGCCTGGGACGGAACGGCCGCCATGAACGTCACGTGGAGAGTGGCGGGATCCTCGCCGCGCCGCAGGAAGGGGTTCTTCTCCATGGCGGCGTCGAGCTCGGCCGTCGTCCGCACGAGCACCGGCACCGTGGTTCCGAGGAAGCCCTCGAGCCTCTCCTTCAGGTCGGTCACGATCCGTGTGGCCGATGCACTCGACGTGAAGACGGCGTTGCCGCTCTGGATGTAGGTGCGCACGTCGGCCCCACCGGCGGCCGTGACGAGCGTCCGCAGGTCCTCCATGGCCAGTTTGTTCCGGCCGCTCACGTTGATGCCGCGCAGCATGGCGACGTAGGTCGTCTTCACCCGTCGCTCCCGGTGCTCTCGCGGCTGTCAGGGCGCTCGGGCCGGTCGAAGAGATGCACGAACTCGGCCACCGCGGCGCGGCCGGTGTCGGCGCTGCGGGCGCATGCGAACCACGGCTCATCGGGGATGAGATCGGACACCGGATGCACCTCGACGATTCTGCGTTCGTCGAGGGCCCGGGCACAAACGAACCGGGGAAGGATGCTGCACCCCATCCCCTGCTCGACGGCACCGCTCACGGCGCGCAGATCGGGGGCCACCAGCCGGAGGCGGGCCGAGAAGGGCCGACCGAGATGCGTCTGCCAGAACCGGCGGGTGATCGGCAGCTCCAGGCTGTAGGCGGCCCACGACTGACCGACGAGCCAGTCGGCCAGTTCCGACAGCGAGCCGAACGACGCGCCCGCCACGACGGCGGGCGAGGCCACCAGGACGAAGCGCTTCTGGCCCATGGGCACGGCCGTGACCGTCCGGCGCGTGGGGACGGCACTGGTCACGGCCACGTCGAGCTCGCCCCGCTCGAGCAGTCCGAGCAGTTCGCCGTCGTCGCCGAAACGGGTCACCACGGCCAGGTCGGTGGCGCCCATCCTCGGCAGGATCAGTGCCGAGAAGACCTCGGCCGTCGAGCCGAGACGCAGCGGCGCCGCCGCCCCCGGTGGCCGGCCCTCGTCCAGTCGGGCCAGCACGGCCTCGAGCTGGTCGAGCGCCGGTGCCGTCTCGGCGTACAGCTCCACCGCCCGGCCCGTCGGTTCGACACCGCGCGGCGTCCGCACGAAGAGCGGGCCCCCCACGGCCCGCTCCAGTCCGGCCAGCTGCTGGCTGGCCGCCGGTTGGGACACCCCCCGCTCGCGGGCGCCCTCGGTGACCGACCGGGCCCGGTAGACGGCGACGAACGTCCGCAGCTGTTCCGGTCGTGACATTCGTTGATCTTATACTGAGCTATTCATAAATCACTTTGCAAATGGTGAACGAACCCCGCATGCTGGTGCGATGACCCGCATCGACCCCGAGCACCGCTACACCCACGGCCACCACGAGAGCGTCCTGCGCTCGCACCGCTGGCGGACGGCCGAGAACTCGGCCGCCTACCTCCTGCCGCGGCTGCGACCGGGATCGGACGTCCTCGACGTGGGCTGCGGACCGGGAACGATCACCGTCGACCTGGCCCGACGGGTGGCGCCGGGAACCGTCGTCGGTGTGGACCGCGCCCCCGAGGTCGTCGCCCTCGCCCGCGCCACGGCCGAGGAGAGTGGCATCGCAGGTGTCCGCTTCACCGTCGGCGACACCTACGCCCTCGACTTCGACGACGCCTCGTTCGACGTCGTCCACGCCCACCAGATGCTCCAGCACCTCGCCGATCCGGTCGGCGCCCTGGCCGAGATGGGCCGGGTCTGCCGTCCCGGCGGCCTGGTGGCGGCGCGCGACGGCGACTACGGCGGCTTCACCTGGTACCCGGCCGATCCCGGGCTCGACGCCTGGCTCGATCTCTACGGCGCCGTGGCCCGGGCCAACGGCGGCGAGCCCGACGGCGGCCGCCGGCTGCTGGCCTGGGCCCGCGCCGCCGGACTCACCGTCGTCTCGGCGTCGGCGTCGGCGTGGTGTTTCACCGAGCCGGCCGACCGGCACTGGTGGGGTGAGCTGTGGGCCGACCGGATGACCGAGTCGGACCTCGGGACGCGGGCCGTCGAGCTCGGCCTGGCCACCGCCGACCAGCTCCGGCACATGGCGGCGGCCTGGCGGCGCTGGGCGGCGCACCCCGACGGATGGTTCGCCGTCCTCCACGGCGAGATCCTCTGCCGACCGTAGGACGCTGCCGACGGCAGGACGCTGTCTACGGCAGGAGGATCACCCGTCCGAAGGCCCGGCGGCTCTCGATGTAGTCGTGGGCGGCGCCGGCGTCGGCCAAACCGAAGCGCCGGTCGATCACCACCCGCAAACGACCGGCGGCGATGTCCTCGAGGTGCCGGCCGATCATGGCGTGGACACGGGGCGCGAGGAACAGTTCCGCCCCCATGAAGTAGCCGATCAGCGACTGGTTGTTCGGCCGCAGCATCGAGATGTCCATCTGCTCGGTCCCCTGCCGGCCGGCGTCGCCCACCGTCACGCACCGGCCCCGGTAGGCGAGCGCCCGCAGGCTCCCCTGCAACGTCGATCCGCCCACGGAGTCGACGATCACGTCGGCGCCGCGTCCGTCGGTGATCCGGCGGACCTCCTCGACGAAGTCGGTCGTGGCGTAGTTGATCCCGTGATCGAGACCGAATTCGTGCAGCCGCTCCAGCTTCTCGTCGCGCGAGGCGGTGGCCAGCACCTTGGCCCCGGCCCGCTTCGCCAACTGCACGGCGGCGATGCCCACGCCGCTCGCCCCGGCGTGGATCAGCGCCGTCTCCCCCGCCTGGAGCCGGCCGAACTCGAACAGGCAGTCGTCGGCCGTCCCGAAGGGCACGGGCACGCAGGCGGCCTCCTCGGTGGAGAGCCCCTCGGGGATGGCCCAGCAGAAGGGCTCGGCCACGCTGCGCAGCTCGGCGTGCGAGCCGTCGAGCCCGACCGTCACCACCCGGTCCCCCTCGTGCAGTCCCGTCACCGCATCGCCTGTGGCCACCACGGTGCCGGCGCACTGGTAACCGACGATGTGAGGCACCCGGGTCATCTCACCCCCGGTCCGGTTGAGGGTGTCCCCGCCCTCGATGCTGATGGCCTCCACCTGCACCAGGACCTCGTTGCCGGCCATCGGGGGGTCGGCCACATCCTCGTAGCGCAGGACCTCGGGACCGCCGGTCTCGTAGTAGACGGCTGCTTTCACTTGCCACACTCCCGTGCCGGGAACCCCCTCTCGGGCCGACGCCGCAGCGTACCGGTGTTACGCCGTGGCCGACGCGGAGGCCGCCGCCTCGATCTGGGCGGCGTCGGCCGGCAGGAGGAAGCCGGCCCGCACGGCCCTGGTGGTGGCGGCGTCGAACTTGGTCACGTAGTCGGCGTGACTGGGATACAGCGCGCTCACCATGGCCGCACTGAACGGGATCGTCGATCCGAACAGCCGGCAGGTGAGGGGAGCGCCGGCGGGGGCGTTGCCCGACAGCACGGCGGTGGGCACGTCGAGCTCGGGCGTCCGGATCCCGCCCAACGCGTTCCCGGCGCCGTCACGACCGATGGTGGGAGTCGCCCCCGTCGTCACCGCCAGACGCGGCGCGTGCGGCGGCGCCGCTCCCGTCCGGACCCAGCGGTTCAATGCGGCGATGGCATCGTCGAGCACCCAGTGCTGGGGTCCGCTGTTCATGGCCGTCGTGCAGCCCAAGCTGGTGAGCGGCGCGTCGTGGCTGGCGATGGCGGCGGCCGCTCCCGGTCCGCCGGTGTCGGAGGGACCGACGCTCGCCTCGTAATCGTCGGCGTGGGCGGTGCCCGCCACCTCCCAGTCCCGGAACCACCGGTTGTCGGGTTGGCGGTCGTGGACGTAGCCCATCGTCAGATCGGTCTCGGTCTCGAAGGCCATCACCGGGACGGGGAGGTCGGTCCGGAAGGGCTCGGCCACCGTGAAGGAGAGCATCCCCGCCAACGACGCCCCCCCGCTCCAGCGGCTGTGGACCATGTAGCCGTTGAAGACACGGGCGAGGGGGGCGACGGCGTCGATGTACGTCGTCATGAAGAAAGCCGACTGCGACTCACCGTCGGCGATGAGCGCCTTGGGCCGGAGACGACCGAGGGGCGACACGCGGCCGGGGTGGCGGATGGCCTGGGCCGCCTGGGAGAAGATGTCGTAGGAGTAGGCGTCGCCGGGGTGGTGCAGCATGCCGTACCGCCCGGGGTTGGCATTCCTCAGACCGGTCCCGCTTATCCCGAGCACCGAGCCGCCGCCGTTCACGCCGAGAGCCTGAGCCGAGACACCCACCCAGGCGAAACCCTGGCGGATCAGCTCGGTGTGCTCACCGACCCAATCGGGGGCGTCGTCGGCCCCGGCACTGACGTTCAGCCACTCGACGACGACCGTCCCGTTGAACTTCTTCGGATCCCGGGGCCGGTAGACGAGGAGCCGCGTCTTGTAGCCGGCCGCCGGTCCGGCCCGCACCGTCCATCGGCCGTTCGCCGGGGCGGCGCCGACGAGCCGGTAGCTGTGGGCCGAGCCGGAGATGAAGTACTCGTCGCTCTCGTATCCGACCTTGGACAGGTCGAACGAGGTGGAGATGATGGACGGCGTCCCCGGGCCCCGGATGGGGCCCTCGACCGTCGGCACGGGGACGCGCGAGGGGGCGAGCGCCGGTGGTGGATGAGCGGCGGCAGCGGCCACCGCGGGGGGCACGCCCACGGTGACCGCCGTCACCGAGACCGCGGTCACGATGCCCGTGACGGTCGCCCGGGCCACCGTCCGTCGTATGGCCCGGGTCGACCATCTCCGTCTCGGGCGCGCCATCGGGGGCACGCTAGTGGTCGCGCCCCGACGGTGGCGGCGGCGCCCTACGACACCGTTGCGCCCTAGGAGACCGTGGCCACGGAGAATCCCCCGACGCCGTTTCCGTTCACCGTGTTCTTCTTGTCATTGGCGAAGGTGTAGAGCGGACTTCCCTTGTACGTCACCTGCAGCCGGCCCGAGCCGAAGGGCTGGGTGCCGAGGCCGGACGCCACACCGCCGGGCATGGTCTTGCCCTTGGGCATGAGCAGGGGCGGCCAGACCGTGAGGGAGCAGCTGGTGGCGGCCGAGCAGGTGCCCATGTCGAAGGTGTAGAGGGGGAGAGCCTTCTTGGTCTCGAGGATCATCCCGAACATCGAGTTGTTCACCGCCTTCACCACCATCGTGGGCTTCGTCGTCTTGGCCGACGCGGCCGACGCGAAGAACGATCCACCGACGAGGGCCGTCACCGTGAGGCCGGCCGCCAGTGCGCTCGAAACCGGGCTGACCCGGCGGTGGCGCTGCCGCTTCGTCATGGACACCATGTGCGAACCCCCTCGCTCTGTCGGAAACGCCCGGTTGCGGTTCCGGGTTGCTTACGGCGAAGAGGAACAGAATGTTCAGTCGGGGGCGACCGCAATCTGGCGCCGGGCCCGGCCCACGGCCGTGGCCACGGCGTCGAGCAGGTGCTCGGGGTCGACCGGCTTGTGCAGGTAGGCGATCCCCCGGACGGCGAGGTCCCTGCAATCGTTCGAATCCACGTCGTGGGCGGACATGAGCACGGCCGGCGGGGGGTTCTCGAGTGTGGCCAAGACGGTCATGCCGTCGAGCCGCGGGATCCGGTTGTCGAGGACGAGCGCGTCGAAATGTTCGGTGCCGACCAGATCGACGACCACATCCCCGTCGTCGACCTCGGTGACGGTGTAGCCCTCGAGCCGTAGGATGTCGGCCACCGACCCGCGCACCGACGCGTCGTCGTCGGCCACGAGGACACTGGGGCCGGCCATCGATCGCATGATGGGGACCGTCATCGGCTTCCCGAGACCACGGGGGCGAGCGGCCCGGTCCGGGCGATCGTCATCCGCGACTGCTCGTGGCTCAACAACTCCTCGATGGCGTTCTCGTCCACCGGCGGTGACCACAGGAAGCCCTGACCGAGAAGACAACCGAGCCGGTGCAGTTGGCTGCGCTGCTCGGTGATCTCGATGCCCTCGGCCACGACCTCGAGGCCAAGTTGCCGGCCCAGGAAGACGAGCCCCTCGATCAGCGGCGGCACATTCCCGGGGCCCTCGATCAGATTGGTGAAGGACCGGTCCACCTTCAAGATGTCGATGGGGAACTGACGGAGGTAGGAGAGCGACGAGTAGCCCGTCCCGAAGTCGTCGATGGCCAGGCGGACCCCCGTCGCCTTGAGCTCGACCAGCCGGTCCAGGATGGTCGTGCTCTCGTCGAGCAGCACGCTCTCGGTGATCTCGAGGGTGAGGGTCTGCGGCGGCAGCACGTGGCGGATGAGGGCGGCCTGCACGTCGTCGACGAAGGAGCGTTCCTGCAGCTGGAGGGCCGAGACGTTCACGGCCATGGTCAGAGGCACCGGACGTTTGTGGGTCACCTGCCAGCCGCGGGCCTGGGCGCAGGCCTGACCGAGCACCCACCGTCCGATGGGCACGATCAGGCCGGTCTCCTCGGCGATGGGAATGAAGTCGAGGGGCGATATCGTCCCGAACTCGGGATGCTCCCAACGCAGCAGCGCCTCGAAACCGACCACCGTGTCGGTCTGCATCTCCACCACGGGCTGGTAGAGCACCCGCAATTGGTGGCGTTCGATGGCGTGGACGAGATCCGATTCGAGCCGCAGGCGGTTCCGGTCGGTGTGGTGCATCGACGGGTCGAAGACATCGTAGCGGTTACGGCCGGCCGACTTGGCCCCGTACATGGCCATGTCGGCGTCACGCAGCAGCTCTTCGGCCGATCCGGCGTCGCAGGCCACGCCGATGCTGGCCGACACCGACAGCTCGCCCCCTCCGACCGCAAACGGTTCGTGCAGGGCGTCGAGTATGCGGCGCGCCACCAGCTCGCCCCCGTCGGGCTCGCCCACTGTCAGCACGGCGAACTCGTCGCCGCCCAGCCGGGCCAGGGTGTCGTCGCCGCGCAGCGTCGGCAACAAGCGCTGCGCCACGGCCACGAGCAGCTCGTCACCCGACCCGTGACCGAGGCTGTCGTTCACCGTCTTGAAGCGGTCAAGGTCGATGAACAGGACGTGCACGTTGTCGGCGCGGCGGCCGGCCAGCGCGTACTCGACCCGTTCACGGAACAGCGCCCGGTTGGGCAACCCCGTCAGGGGATCGTGGAAGGCCTGGTAGGTGAGTTGCTCCTCGAGGGCGCGCTGGTCGGTGATGTCCTTCACGGCCACGAGGACGGCGTCGCGTCCGGCGAACTCGAGGTCGTTGGAGGCCTCCTCCACCACGATGGTCCGGCCGTCGCGCACGACGTGGTGGCGCGTGCGGACGTGGTCCTCGCCCAGCCGCCGGCGCAGGCTGTCGAGATCCTCGAGCTGCGACGGTTCCCAGAGGTCGGGGACGGCCATGGACAGGAACTCGTTGCGGCCGTAGCCGTAGTGGTCGATGGCGGCCTGGTTGACCTCCAGGAAGGCCAGGCTCCGGCGCTCGTAGACCCACATCGGTTGCGGGTTCTGGGAGAACAGCTGCCGGAAGTTGGCCTCGCTCTCGGACAGTTTGACCTCCGCCTGACGGCGGGCCGTGACGTCGGAGAAGTTGACCACGATGGCACCCACGGCGGGCTCGTCGAGGAGGTCGCGCAGCACCACCTCGCACCACCGGTAGGTCCCGTCGGCGTGCAGCAGCCGGACGAGCGTCCGTTCGGGCTCACCGCCGTTGCGGGCCATGGTGAACGAGGCGGCGATGAGGGGCTCGTCCTCGGGATGGACGAAGTCGGCGGCCGGGTGCCCCACCCGGTCGGTCGGCTCGAAACCGAGTGTGGTGGCCACGGCCGGTGTCTCGAACAGGATCCGGCCTTCGGCGTCGACGAGGCTGATGATGTCGGCCGCCCCCTCGACGAGGACCCGGAAGCGCCGTTCGCTGCGGGTGAGGGCCATCTCCGAGCGACCGAGCCGGTCGCTCACCCACGCCACGGTCTCGCCCATCAGGACGAAGGAGGGAACGACGTAGAGCGCCGAGGCCGGACCGACCGTCCCGTGGTGGTGCATGACCAGGAGCGGGACCTCGTAGGCCACGACGAACAGCGGCAGGAACCGCAGCGACGTCCCCCGGGGATGCCCGAGGCCGAGCCAGACGAAGACCACCACGTAGAAGAGCCCGTAGATGAAACCGTCCTCGGCGCTCAGGATGCCGTGGGCGACGATGAGGGCGAAGGCGGGGGGGACGAGCCAGAGCATGGCCGAGCGCTTCCAACGCGGCCAGGGAATGGCCCAGATGGCCACGCCCGATGCCATGGTGAACACACCGAGGATCATCAGTCCGACGCGGTTGGCACCGGGGGGGAAGGCGGCGACGGCGCCGGCCACGATCACGAGGGCACCGCACAACAAGAACAGAGCCGAGGAAATGTGCCCGACCAGGCGGGTGGTCAGGGTGCCGACCTCCGCCGGCCCCTCGACCGACGGCCGCAGCGCGCCCACCCGGGCGCGCCAGCGGAGAACGGGGCGCGCTGTCGCCGGCCCGATCGAAGCCGTCACCTCGGGGGTGTCGTGGGGCATCACTTTCCTATCGACCTCCCGACTCGGCGCCACCAGTGCCGGGGCAGAGCTTGTGCGTCCGTTGTGAGAGCGTGGTGCGATGGACCTGCCCGTCATGCCCCCGGTCGCCCCGATGCTCGCCAAGCTGGCCCGGGAGCTGCCCCGGGGCGACGGTCTCGTCTACGAGCCGAAATGGGACGGTTTCCGCTGCATCGTCTTCCGTGACGGCGACGAGGTGGAACTGGGAAGCCGCAACGAGCGGCCGCTCACCCGCTACTTCCCCGAGCTCATCGATCAACTGCGCCAGGCGCTGCCGGACCGGGCCGTCGTCGACGGCGAGATCGTCATCGTCGGGACCCGGGGCCTCGATTTCGATGCTCTGCTCCAGCGCATCCATCCCGCCGATTCCCGGGTGCAGATGCTGGCCGAGACCACCCCGGCGTCCTTCGTGGCCTTCGATCTGCTGGCCGTCAACGACCGTGACCTGCGGCCCGCACCATTCAGCGAGCGCCGGGCCCTGCTCGAGCGGTCCCTCGCCGGCGCCCGACCTCCCGTCCATCTGACGCCGGCCACCACCGACGCCGACGTGGCCGAGGACTGGTTCTCGCGCTTCGAAGGCGCCGGCCTCGACGGCGTGGTGGCCAAGCGGACCGATCTCACCTACCGCCCCGACGAGCGGGTGATGATGAAGGTGAAGCACGAGCGCACGGCCGACTGCGTGGTGGCGGGATTCCGGTGGCACAAATCGGGCCCCATCGTCGGATCGCTGTTGCTCGGTCTGTTCGACGACGACGGGGTCCTGCACCACGTGGGGGTCACCGCCTCGTTCACCATGGCCCGTCGGCGCGAGCTGGTGGACGAGCTCGAGCCCTACCGGCGGCCGTCGCTCGCCGGGCACCCCTGGGAGGGCTGGGCGGCGGCCGAGCCCGCCGGTGGCCGCACCCCGGGGGCGCCGTCGCGGTGGAACGCCAAGAAGGACCTGAGCTGGCAACCGCTCTCGCCCGAGCTGGTCGTCGAGGTGGCCTACGACAACCTCCAGGGAGACCGCTTCCGCCACGCCACCACCTTCCGGCGGTGGCGGCCCGACCGCCGTCCCGAGACCTGCACCTACTCCCAGCTCGAGGCCGTCGTGCCCGAGGAGCTCGACGCCGTCTTCGGCGCCTGAGCCGGTCGAACCCGCCGGCGTCGGTAAGGTCGGCGCCCGTGACCGACGACCTCGACCTGAGCGCCACATCGGTGTTCCTGGACTTCGACGGGACGATCTCGCTGGGCGACACCGGGGTCCATCTCCTGAACCGCCTGGCCGGTGACTCCTGGCACGAGGTCGAAGCCCTCTACCGAAGCGGGGAGATCGGCAGCCGCGAGTGCCTCGCCCGCCAGTGGGCGCTCCTGCCCACCCACGACGAGGACCGTCTGCGCGCGGTGTGCGCCGAGATCCCCATCGACGACCATTTCGAACCGCTCGTCGACGCCCTTCTCGATGCCGGAGCCGAGGTCAGCATCCTGTCGGACGGATTCGGCTTCATGGCGAGCGACGTGGGCGAATCGATGGGCATCCCCGTGAGAACGGCCACGGTCGACTGGGCCACGGGCACCCTGGCCTTCCCCGACGCCGACGACTCGTGTCCGTGCGCGCGGTGCGGCACGTGCAAGCAGGCGCCGTTGCGCGACGCGGCGGGCCGGGGACGAACGACGGTCTTCGTGGGCGACAGCACGAGCGACCAGCTCGCCGCCCCTCTGGCCGACGTCCTCTTTGCCACCGATCAGCTGGCCCGGTGGTGCGATCTCAACAACGTCGCCTACCACCCGTTTCTGTCTCTGGGCGAGGTCGCCGTCGCCCTCGGCCTGCTCGACTGATCGTCCATTCGTCCATTCGTCTATTCGTCTATTCGTCGACCCGTCGCCGGCGGGCGGGTGCCGACCGGTGTCAGTCGTCGGGAGGACGGTCCCGCGCCCGGCCCGGGGCCACCCGGCGGGGCTCGCCGCGTTGCTTGGCGAAATGCGGCGGCCAGGGGGCGTCGCCGAGGCCCTCGGCCTCATCGCGCGCCGCCAACTCGAGCAGCCGGGTGAGGTCGTAACGGGCACCGTCGATCCCCGCCCCCGGGTCGCCGCGTTCGGCGAAGCGGCCGGGGACAGTGGCGAGTGTCAGGTCGGAGGGCTCGACGTCGGGGACCTCGTCCCACTCGACAGGGCACGACACGCGGCCTTCGGGATTGGCCCGCACCGAGTAGGCCGACGCCACCGTCCGGTCCCGGGCGTTCTGGTTGTAGTCGATGAAGACCCGCTCGCCGCGCTGTTCCTTCCACCACGCCGAGGTGGCGACGTCGGGCATGCGGCGCTCGACGGCGCGGGCCAGGGCCAACGCCGCCCGGCGGACCTCGGTGAAACCCCACCGGGGTTCGATGGGGACGTTCACGTGCATGCCCCGCGATCCCGACGTCTTCGGAAAACCCTGCAGGCCGTGTTCGTCGAGAACGACGCGGGCCTCGAGGGCGACCCGGCGCACGGCGTCGAAGCTGACGCCGGGTTGGGGATCGAGGTCGACCCGCAGCTCGTCGGGGTGGTCGACGTCGTCGCGGCGGACGGGCCAGGGATTGAGGTCGAGGCACCCCAAGTTGGCCGCCCACGCGATGTGGGCCACGTCGACCGGGCACAGCTCCTCGGCGCTGCGACCGCTCGGGAAGCTGACCGTCACCGTCTCGATCCACTCCGGCCGCTTGGGCGGGACCCGCTTCTGGTAGAAGAACTCCCCTTCGGCGCCGTGGGGGAACCTCTTCAGGACGGTGGGCCGCTGGTAAACCCCGCGCAGCGCTCCCGATCCCACGGCCAGGTAGTAGAGGACGAGGTCGAGCTTGGTCTCGCCCCGGGTGGAGAAGAACACCTTGTCGGGGTTCGACACCGTCACCGTGTGGCCGTCCACCTCGACGGTGACCGGCGGCTCTTTGGCGGCCATCCACCGATGCTGGCACGGATCACTACATTCGCGGTGGTGGACCCCGTCACCGCACTCCGCCGTGTCGCCTATCTGCTCGAAGCCGAGGGGGCCGCCACCTACAAGGTCCGCGCCTTCCGGCGGGCGGCCGAGACCCTGGCGGCCGAACCGCCCGCCCGGGTCGAGGAGTTGGCCCGCTCGAAACGACTCACGTCACTCCCGGGCATC
>DATNJD010000195.1:0-2348 GCA_035604075.1 Acidimicrobiales bacterium | reverse complement strand
GGGCCGAGACCGACATGCCGGCCGAGGCGAAGGCGGCATTCAAGCCGGCGGCCACCGAGGTGAGGGACTCTCCGGAGGTGGTGCTGTACTGAGCCGAATCGCTACCCGTCGAGACGGTGAGCTGCTCGGCCGCACCGACGGTGCCGGCGCCGAGGACGGCCCCGGTGTCGGTGGCCTGCGCGGCGGAGCGGCTGATCTGGACGTCGTAAGCGCCCGCTTTGGTGGTGTCGCCGGCGAACGAGAGCGACACCTCCCCGGTGTAGGTCGGCGAGCTCGGCGTGAAGGTCCCGTCCTGGGTGAACATGGCGGCCACCTGTGACGGGTTCTTGGCGAAGGCGGCGGCGAAGGTCGACTGGTTGAAGTCGACCTGACCGCTGTTCAGGCTGATGCCGATGTTCAGGGCATTGCCGAGCGACGATGATCCTGACACCGAGGCGATGATGGACTGGACCTCGTCGGTGACGGTCTGCAGAACGGCCGAGCCCATGAGCGGCCCAGCCGTCTTCGTCTGGGCGTTGTAGCCGGCGTTCGTCTGGATGTCGGAGAGCACGGTGTTGGCGTCGTCGACCAGATTCTTCACGGCGCTCGTGGCGGCGCCGGCGTCGGGCGCCACGTTGACGGTCACCGGGTTGGCACTGGCCGCCACTAGATTGACGGTCAGTCCGGGGAGGAGGCCGCTGACCGTATCGGTCTGGGACTGGAAGGCGTACCCCCCGGTCCCCCCGACGAGGACGACGGCATTCTTTCCCACCGAGGCCACATTCATGGCCCCGAGCGAGGACCCTGCGAAGGCGCTCGTGTCCATGGTCACGGCCGAGCTCGTGCCCGTGGAGGACGAGGACAGCTGGAACAGGTACTGGTTGGTTCCCGTCTGCACGGCCGACGCGGTGACGCCGAGATCGGCCGAGTTGACGTTGGCCACGATGTCGGACAATGAGCCGTTGCCGGTGGAGACGTTCGTCGCGGTGATGGACCCGGCGGTGAGCAGAGAGGAGTTCACCTGGCCCTGGGCCGAGGCCGCTTCGATGGTGCCGGTGATCTGGGCACCTCCGGCCCCGTTCAAGGTGACCGGTGCACCGGCGGTGACGGTCGTCAACGTATTGGAGGTTCCGTCGACACTCACCACGCCGTCCACCCCGGTGGCGGCGCCGGCCATGGTGGACAGTCCGAGGGTGCCGAGAGCGTCGCCGCCTGTCACCTGCAGGCTCTGACTCGAGCCCTGCGCGGTGGTGGAGAGGACCAAATTGCCGTTGGCGTCGTAGCCGGCTTGGAGGACGCCCGACGCACCGGCGGTCGAGATGGCGTTCTGCACGGCGGTGAGCAGCGCCGTGCCACTGTCGCCGCCCGCCGCACTGGGGGCGATGGTCAGGTTGTAGGCGGTGCCGTTCACCGTCACCGACAACGAGTCATTGGTCCCGGCGGTGATGACGATCCCCGACGTCTGCGAACCGAGGGCGACGGTCCCGGTCGTGGAGGCGGCCTCCGACGACTGGGTGACGGCCACGGTGTGGGAACCGAGGGTGAGGCCCGTTCCCGACGCCAACGAGGAGAACCCGAGCGCGGCGGCCTGGGACACGAGTAGCGACGGGTTGGTGTCGACGATCTGGGATGTCGAGGTGACGGTGCCGCTCGAGACGAGGGAGCTGGCCGTGGCCAGCTGCTTCACGACCAGTTGCAACGAACCGGCCGGTGTGCCCGGGTCGGCGGACGCCGTGAGGATGGTGGAGTCGGACGAGGTGGCCTGGCGGGCGTTCCAGCCGCTCATGACCGACAAGTTGGAGGCGTCTGTCTTGAGCGCCATCAGATCGCTGTTGATCGTCTGGTACTCGGTGACGTGCGTGTTGAGGGTGGTCTGCTCCGTTTGCAGATTCGTCTCGGGTTGCTGGTAGGGCTGGAGCTCGGCCTGGATGATCTGCTGCGTGTTCAGCCCTGATTCGAGACCGAAGTCGACGACGGGGGGCGTTGCTGAGGATGAGCTCGGTATCACGGTCATGCCTGGGGTCGCCCTCCCTTCACGCTCGACGGCCACCGTCAGTGCGGCGCGCTCGTCACTCTTCGGCCGGTTTTTGGTGCGCCTTGAGCGTTCTTCGGGTCATCGGGCCCGCCGCCGCTCACGCGGAGCGTTGTGTTCTGCGTGCACGCCCCGTGGTCGAGCCCGGGGTGAGCCGGTGTCCGCCGGCGGCCGGATCGATGGCGGCCCTATTCGGGCGGGCCCGTGGGTGCCGTCGCCTCGGGGCCGGCCGGGGTCCGGCGGGCGGCGGCTAGGAGCCGCAGGGCCTGGGTGCGGCGCACCTCCCGGGAGTAGCGGTCGACGATCGAGGTGAGGAGCCCCCCGGCCATCCAGCAGA
>DATNJD010000194.1:0-7019 GCA_035604075.1 Acidimicrobiales bacterium | reverse complement strand
GGCCAAGAGCAGGCCGATGTGACGGGCCCAGCTGACGTCGAGACTCCCCCTTTCCATGCTCTGCACCGTACCCACTAAAAGTGAGAATTACACCACATAACGTGGTATCACCTGGGAGGGTCGAGAGACGACGCATCTGTGAGCAGGGAGTTCTAGGGTTGATCCTCATGGAGAGCTCACCTGACACCGTAGAAGCATCGGTCCCGAACGCCGTGTTCTCGCCCGACGACGACCTGGAGACGTTGTGGTTCAAGGCGTACCAGGGCGAGGTCTCGGGTGAGACCCTCTTCGCCACGATCGCCCGCGTCAGCGAAGACCCCGAGATCCGCCGGAAGATGACGGTTCTCGCGCGTCTCGAGAAGAAGACGAGGGAAGCCTGCGTCCCCGCCATGGTGAGAAACGGATTCCCTACCGACCCTGACCCGAAGACGGTGGCTGACGCTGAGTCGCTCGGCGAAGTCGCGGCCGCGATCCCGTGGACCGACCTGATGGCCAGCTTCGAACCGATCACCTCGCAGTTCGTCGTTCTCTACAAGCGGATCGGTGAGGTCTCCGCCGCCGACCGAGCCGAATCGGAGTTGCTCGTCGCCCACGAGCACGCCCTTCTCGAGTTCGCCCGACGCGAGATCGCCGGCCGCAGCGACGACTCGACCGAGCCGATCGAGGCGCTGCCGCATATGAACTGAACGGGCGTCAGCGCGTCCTCACGCGGGCCGGATGCCCGTGGGGGTGGCCGTTCGTCTGGACCCAGTCGGCGCTCTTCATCAGGATGAGACATTCCTGGCAGATGGCGCGCTTCTTCAGCTTCTCCACCCGGTCGTCGTGCTCGATCTTCGACCCCTCGGGGCAACCCAAGAAGACGTGGAAGACGGAGTCGTCCTCGTCCTTCTTGCTGTAGTACACGGGCATCGGTTCGCCCCTCTCGGTCGGGGTCTCCGCGACGCTACCGCCCGACCCGGCCAGAATCGGGGACCGACCTGCCCAGAACCGGGGAACAAACGACGATCCGACGCCACCGCCGGAGCGACTCCTCGAGGCGGCCGAGGAATCAGCCAGCAAGGGTGAGAACGTAGACCGACCCGGCCGGAGGGATCCCGTCCGCGAAGCGCCGGGAGCCCTCCGGGTGGGGCGGGCCTGCGGCCCCGTCAGCTCTCGGCCGGCGTGTCCTGCGGCTCGAACTCGAGGGAGAGCGAATTCATGCAGTAGCGCTGGCCGGTGGGGGCGGGGCCGTCGGGGAAGACGTGGCCCAGGTGACCGCCGCAGCGCGCACAGGTGACCTCCGTCCGGCGCATGCCGAAGGTCCGGTCATCGTGCTCGGCCACCACGCCGTCGGCGATGGCCCGGGTGAAGCTCGGCCAGCCGGAGCCGGACTCGAACTTGTCGTCGGACCGGAAGAGCTCGGCGCCGCAGCCGGCACAGCGGAAGAGGCCGGGGTCGTGCACGTCGAGCAGCGTTCCCGTCCAGGCCGGCTCGGTGCCCTTCTCGCGCAGCACGTGGAACCTGTCGGGCCCCAACTGCGTGCGCCACTCGTCTTCTGTCTTGGTGATCTCGGGGGTCACGGCCACCTCCTGGTTGCTGTGGCTGGGTCGGGAAAAGGTCTTCGGTAAGAGTCGCATGACTGGAAAACACCAGCTCGGGTGCGGGTGTTCCCGACTGAGTTGCCGGCCCGCGGCCGACTCGTCGAACGGTCTGGAGGGGCGGTGCGGCCGATCGGGGCAAAGGGGGGCCTTTGGTAACGTCGCCGGGCGATGGACCTCCGTGACAGCCCCGAGGACGCCGCCTTCCGGTCCGAGGCCCTGGGCTGGCTGGAGGCCAATCTGGTCGGCGACTTCGCCGACGCCCGGGGGGCGGGCCGGGCGGGATCCGAGCACGAGGACCGCGAGGTCCGGTTGGCCTGGGAGCAGACGCTCGGCCGTGACGGCTGGATCGGCATCGGCTGGCCCACGGAATGGGGTGGCCGGGGGGCCCCGATGTCGCAGCAGGTGATCTGGAACGAGGAGTACTCCCGGGCCGACGCCCCCGCCCGCGTCGGGGTGATGGGCGAAGGGCTGATCGGCCCGACGCTGATCGCCTACGGCACCGACGCCCAGAAGCGCCGGTTCCTCGAACCCATCCGGCTGGGCACCGAGCTCTGGTGCCAGGGCTACTCCGAACCCGATGCCGGGTCGGACCTGGCCAACGTGCAGACCCGGGCCGTTCGCGACGGCGACGAGTGGTCGATCACGGGCCAGAAGGTCTGGACCTCCTACGCCCAATGGTCCGACTGGTGCTTCGTCGTGGCCCGGACCGATCCCGACCGGCCCCGGCACAAGGGCCTTTCCTACATCCTCGTGCCGATGGACCAGCCCGGCGTCGAGGTCCGGCCCATCCGGCAGGTGACGGGGACGGCCGAGTTCAACGAGGTCTTCTTCACCGGGGCCCGGACGAGCGCCGACATGGTGGTGGGTGAGGTGAACGACGGCTGGCGGGTGGCGCTCGCCACGCTGGCCTTCGAGCGCGGGGTGGGCCTGCTCGGCGACATCGTGCACTTCCACAAGCAGCTCGACCGCGTCCTCGAGCTCGCCCGGAAGAACGGCCGGGCCGCCGACCGCGTGCTGCGGCAGCGGCTGGCCGAGTCCTACATCCGGCTCTTCATCCTCCGGCTGAACACCCTGCGCTCCCTGACCGGCCTCGAGGGCCCCGTCGCCCCGCCCGAGGCCTCGATCTCGAAGCTCTTCTGGGCGACCTGGCACCAGCAGCTGGGCGAGCTGGCCATGGACGTCCTCGGCACCGAGGCCACCGTGGCCGACTCCCTGCCGTACGAATTGTCGGAGACCCAGAGGATCTTCCTCTTCTCCCGGGCCGACACCATCTACGGCGGTTCCAACGAGATCCAGCACAACGTCATCGGCGAGCGCGTCCTCGGCCTGCCCCCCGAACCCAAGCCGGTGCCGGCGAAGCAAGCCGAGCCCAAGGTGCCGGCGTGAATCCGCCCGCCGCCCCGCAACCGCCCGCCGCGCCGGAACCGCCGGGACCTCACGGGCTGCTCGAGGGGAAGGTGGTCGTGGTGACCGCGGCGGCGGGGACGGGGATCGGCTTCGCCACGGCCAAGCGCTGCGCCGAGGAGGGTGCGACCGTCGTCGTCTCCGACGCCCACGCCCGGCGGCTGGAGGAGGCGGCCGACGAGCTGGGGGAGCTGACGGGCCGCCGGCCGCTGGCGGTCGCCTGCAACGTGACCGACGAGGGGCACGTGCAGGCCCTCTACGACCGGGCCGTCGTCGAGCACGGTCGGATCGACGTGGCCGTGAACAACGCCGGCCTGGGCGGGACGGCGCTGATCGTGGAGATGACCGACGAGCAGTGGTCGACCGTGCTCGACGTCACGCTGACCGGCACCTTCCGCTGCACGCGGGCGGCCATGCGGCACATGCTCGGCCGGGGCTCGGGAGTGATTGTGAACAACGCCTCCGTGCTCGGCTGGCGGGCCCAGGCCGGCCAGGCCCACTACGCCGCGGCCAAGGCCGGCGTGATGGCCCTCACCCGGACGGCCGCGGCCGAGGGGGCCGAGGGCGGGGTCCGGGTGAACGCCGTCTCCCCGTCGCTGGCGCTCCACCCCTTCCTCAACCGCGTGATGTCGGACGAGGCCCTGGAGGAGCTCCGGCAGAAGGAGCTCTTCGGCCGGGGGGCCGAGACCTGGGAAGTGGCCAACGTGATCGTCTTCCTGGCATCGGACTACTCCTCCTACATGTCGGGCGAGGTCGTCTCCGTCTCGTCCCAGCACCCGTGAGCCCCCCGACACATGAGCCAGCACCAGTGAGTCCGGACGAAGCGCCGGCCGAGGATCCGCGGGCCGACCTGCTCTACTCGTCGGTGCCCGGTCTGGTGGCGGCCGCCGCCGCCCGCTTCGGCGACGCCGAGGCCCTCGTCGACGGGGAACTGCGGCTGACCTTCTCGCAGCTCGAGGGCGAGGCCCTGCGGGTGACGTCGGCGGCCATGGCGGCGGGGATCTCAGCCGGTGATCGCGTCGCCATCTGGGCCCCCAACATGGCCGAGTGGGTGCTCGCCGCACTGGGCCTGCTCGGGGTGGGGGCCGTGCTCGTGCCCCTGAACACCCGCTTCAAGGGCCCCGAGGCGGCCGACGTGCTGAAGCGCTCGGGGGCGCGGGCGCTCTTCACCGTCCGGGGCTTCCTCGGCCTCGACTACCCGGCCATGCTCGAGGAGCAGGACATCCCCGCCCTCGAACGGATCGTCCTGCTGCGCGACGACGTGGGCACCTTCTCCGAGCCGACCACCACCGACGAGGTCCCCATCTTCGGCTGGCACGAATTCCTGGCCGGCGCCGAGGGTGTGGTCGAGGGGGAGGGCGCTCTGGTGGGCGTCGCCACCGACCTGCAGGCGGTGATGGCAGCCTGGCGGGCGGTGCGGTCCGAGGACCTCTCCGACATCATCTTCACCTCGGGCACGACGGGCCGGCCCAAGGGGGCGATGACCACCCACGGCCAGACGCTGCGGACCTTCGGCACCTGGGCGCAGATCGTCGGCCTGTCCGAGGGCGACCGCTACCTGATCGTGAACCCCTTCTTCCACACCTTCGGCTACAAGGCGGGCATCGTCGCCTGCCTGATCGCCGGCGCCACCATCGTGCCCGAGGCCGTCTTCGACGTCGACCGGGTGCTCGCCACGGTGGCGGCTGAGCGGATCACGATGCTGCCGGGGCCGCCCACCCTCTACCAGTCGATCCTCGACCACCCCGACCGCGCCGGCCACGACCTCTCCTCGCTCCGGCTGGCCGTCACCGGCGCGGCCGCCGTGCCCGTCGAGCTGATCCTGCGGATGCGGTCCGAGCTCACCTTCTCCACCGTCCTCACCGCCTACGGCCTGACCGAGGCCACCGGTGTCGTCACCATGTGCCGCCGGGACGACCCCCCCGAGGTGATCTCCCACAGCTCGGGCCGGGCCATCCCCGAGACCGAGGTCCGCATCGTCGACGACGCCGGCGCGGCACTGGCGGTGGGGGAGCCGGGGGAGATCGTCGTCCGCGGCTACACCGTCGTGGCGGGCTACTTCGAGGACCCCGGGGCCACGGCCGAGGCCATCGACGCCGAGGGCTGGCTCCACACCGGCGACGTCGGCGTCATGGACGCGTCGGGCAACGTCACCATCACCGACCGGCTGAAGGACATGTTCATCGTCGGCGGTTTCAACGCCTACCCGGCCGAGATCGAGGGGGCCCTGCTCCGGCATCCCGGCGTCTCCCAGGTGGCCGTCGTCGGGGTGCCCGACCCCCGGATGGGCGAGGTCGGCTGCGCCTTCGTCGTCGCCCGGCCCGGTACCGACCCCGCCGCCCTGGCCGAGGACCTGCCCGGCTGGGCCCGCGACCAGATGGCCAATTACAAGGTGCCCCGCACCGTCCGCATCGTCGACGCCCTGCCCCTCAATGCGTCGGGCAAGGTGCTCAAGACCGAGCTCCGGGCCCGCGTTACCGGGTCGCCCCCCTCATGAGCGACCAGGATCCCGTGTCCCGGGCGTCCCCGTCGGACGCGGTGTCCCCGGCGTCCGTGTCGGACGACGTGTACAGCCACGCCTACGGCCCCGACGGTCCGGGGCTCGGCATGGCGTCGGGCTTCTCCCGGTCGATCGGCATGCACATGGAGGAGGTCACCGGATCGCGGGTGACCGGTTGGGTCGACGTCGGGCCCCAACATCTCCAGCCCGGTTCCATCGTGCACGGCGGTCTCTACGCGGCGGTCGTCGAGGAGGCCGCCTCCTACGGCGCCTCGGCCGCGGTGCGCGACCGTGGCCAACGGGTGGTGGGCGTGGCCAACTCGACCAACTTCATCCGCTCCGTCACCGGCGGCCGCATCCTGGTCGAGGCCACCCCCCTGCAGCAGGGCCGGACCC
The DNA here is from genome assembly GCA_035604075.1 of Acidimicrobiales bacterium. Classification (GTDB taxonomy): domain Bacteria; phylum Actinomycetota; class Acidimicrobiia; order Acidimicrobiales; family UBA8190; genus Palsa-661. The sequence continues at coordinate 1,139 of DATNJD010000194.1, read as the reverse complement.
AGCAGCTGTGGGAGGTCCGGATGACCCAGGCCGAGGACGGCCGGCTGGTGGCTCTGGGCCAGCTCCGCCTGCAGAATCTCCGGCCGCCCGACTGACCGGTCCGCCATGGATCTCGACAGCGTCCCCGGCCGGCGCTTCGCCGCCGTGGCCGCCCGGGTCGAGCCCGGTGCCCGGCTCGTCGGCCTCGGGACCTTCGCCGGGGGACTCTCCGCCCAGATGACGGTCCTCGAGCTCGAGACCCCTGGCGGCGGGGCGCGCCGGCTCGTCGTCCGTTCGCTGTCGGACTCCGGGTCAGCGTGGCGATCGCTCTCCATCGGCGACGAGTTCTCCCTCCTCGTCTCTCTGGCCGACCGGGGACTGCCCGTCCCCGTGCCGCGTCTCTACGACGACTCGGCCACGATCCTCGACCAGCCCTACGCCGTCCTCGACTACGCCGACGGCTCGCCCCGGGTGGAGAGCGCCGACCCTGCCGGCACGGGCCGGGCGTTCGCGGCGCAGTTGGCCGCCATCCACGACGTCGACGGCTCGGTCAGCGCCGTCCTGCCTCGGCGCACCGACCAGTTCGGCCGGTGGCTGGCGCACCGGCCCGACCGTCTCGACGACGCCGTGGCCGAAGGCTTTCTCCGCGACATCCTCGGACCGCGCTGGCCCCCACCCGAGCCCGACCGCACGGCGTTGCTGCACGGCGACTTCTGGGCGGGCAACCTCCTGTGGCGCGACGACGAGATCGTCTGTGTCATCGACTGGGAGGAGGCCTCGGTCGGCGACCCGCTGGCCGACGTGGCCACTACCCGGCTCGACCTGCTCTGGGCGTTCGGCCCCGCCGCGATGTCGGCCTTCACCGACCACTACCTGTCGGTCACCGCACTGGCCGCCGACACCCTGCCGCTGTGGGATCTGGCCGCCGCACTGCGGCCGGCGGGAGTGTTCTCGCGCTGGGTGGCCGACTGGATCGACTTCGGCCGCCCCGACATGGAGGAGGTCACCATGCGGGCCGACCATGCCTGGTTCCTCGATCAGGCGGTCAGCGCCCTCGATCCAACGCGATGACCCCAGTCAACGCGATGACCCAGTCAACGCGATGACCCCAGCAGCTCGGTCATGTTGCCGACGTAGAACTTCTCCTGGACGGCGTCGTC
>DATNJD010000193.1:0-4159 GCA_035604075.1 Acidimicrobiales bacterium | reverse complement strand
CCGCCGTGGGTCACCCATAGGGAGAAGCCCACCCGGGCCCCGATGCCGAGCACCCACAAGGTGGCGGCCAACAGGCCGGCCTTGGCGATGGCGCCGCTGCCGTCGCGCCGGATGGTCGTGGCCAGGGCGGCCGCGACACCGAGCCCCGCGCCTATCAGGGCCAGGCCGATCTCCAGCACGGCGTCGTTGCCGGCGGTGGGGATGGTGTGCAGGTACTGCGACCCGACCCAGGCGGTGGCCGCCAGCGGAAAGATCAGGCGGGCGCGGGTGATCTTGTGTCCCCGGACCTGCAGGACGACGAGACCGACGAGGGTGAGGTTCAAGAGGTAATCGGAGGTTGTCATGCCCTCAGTGTCCGACGCGCGACCCCCTCCCGGCATCGGCCCCAGGGTGGATGGCCGGGTGGATTCGGCCTCCACCCGGCGGCGCCGTCAGCCTCCACCCGGCGGCGCCGTCAGCCGGTGCCCGAGCGGCGCCGTCAGCCGGTGACGGAGACGTCTATCCCGAACGGGCGACTTGCGATCTCACACAGGGGGTAGCAGTTCGGGTTGTCGATAGCCGTCACCGTCACCGTGCCGGCGGAGACGGCCAGAAAGCTGGCACTCGCCGTCTTGCCCGACGATCCCGCCTTGCGGCGCAGGACACCCGGGTCGGAGGAGACGGGCTCGGTCCAGGTGAACCCCGACGGACCCGAGAGCCTCACGTCGAGCCGGTCACCTTTGTGCAACGTGACGCTCTGGCCGTTGTCGGCCTGCGTCACCGTGACGGTGTGCGGCGAATTGGGCGCCTTGGAGCCGTCCGAGCGGGCGGCGGGCGTTACCCCGAGGTTGAGGTAGGTCACCTTCACCGTCGAGTTCCTCGCCGTCTTGCTCGTGGGGCGTGGTGAGAAGACGACCGTGCCCGTGCCGCCGCAGGGCAGGATCAGGGAGGTCGGGATCGGACGCGAGCCGTAACTGTCGAAGGTCACCGGTCCGTTGGTGGTCGGGCCCCCGAATGCCGCCACCACCGATCGGCCGCGTGATCCGGTAAATCCGGCGCTCGTCGCCGTGGACGGAGCCCGGCTGACGGCCACGGACTGGTTGGGCAGGGGGTGGCCCGTGTTCGTCGGGCCCGGGCAGAGCACGTCGATGGTCGCCTGCGCCTGCGTGGCGTTCACCAGACCAGCGAAGACCTGGTTGGCGCCGATGAGAGAACTCGCCCGGGCCCCGGCCGTCGGGCCGGTGACCAAAGTTCCGAGGACGCTTCCGCAGGTGACAGCCAGACCGACCAGGATCTTGGGGGTTCCCCGCATGTCGCCCACCTCCTGAGGTTCCTCTCCCGGGCGGGCCAGGGGTTCGTGGCGCCCGGGCGGGTTCTTAGATCTGAACGACGCCCGCGTCGGCGTCGTTACGGCCCGGCCCCGGACGCGAAGGAGACCGGTCCCTGGGAACCGGTCTCACTTCTGCGGTACCGCACCCGCTTTGGTTCACCCCGGGGATCCCCGCTGCGAAGTGCCAGTGACGATACGGGAGTGTCCCGAGGGGCGCAAGCGACTCGTGGGGAGCCTGGGGTGAAGGAGCCTGGGGTGAAGGAGCCGCGGTCACGAGCCATGTCAGGTGGGGTCCCCGGGGACAGGGTCGAAGTCGTGGCGGGCCGACGCCGGCACCCTGGCCTCGGGCAGGGGAACCGGCGGCAGCGGGGTCTGGCTGTAGTCGAACGCGCCCGAGTAGTCGTAGGCGTTGGCGTCGGCACTGCTGAGCGGCGGCAAGGAGAAATTCTGTTCCGTGAAGGCGAGGATCGAGTTGAACGACGCCACGTTGCTGTCGGTGCCACCCGCCTTGGCGTAGGGAGACACGATGACCATGGGGACCCGCACCCCCATCCCCGGGGGCGGGGTCACATGGTCGTAGAAACATCCGCAATCGTCGTAGGTGATGAAGATGGCCGTCGACGTCCAGTCGGGCCCGTTCTCGATGGCGGAAACGACCTTGGCGATGTACCGGTCCCCGACAGCCATCGAGAAGCCGTTGTGCTGCGAGTTGCCGTCACTCGGGATGACGACCGAGAAATTCGGCAGGTCCCCCTTGCCGGCGTCGGTCAGCACCTGGCCCGGGTCGACCTGGTCGGCCCGCTGCGGGCTGTATTCACACTCGGCGAAGCTGGGGCAGATCGCCCACCCGTAGCCGGGCTCCCCCGGGTCCGGCGCGTAGATCCGCCAGGAGTCGCCGGCCGAGTCCAGGCGGTCCATGATGGTCGGGACGTAGGGCACGGGAGAGTTCTGCACGGCCGGCGGCTCCGCCGCCGCCGCCCCCGAGCCGGCCTGGGCCGGGACACAGTCGGGGACGGTGAGCCAGACCGACGATCCCGACGCCCGCCACTTGGTCAGCTTCCCGTCGGGGCACCCCCACAACAACCTCTTGCTGCTCGTCGGGTTGCTTCCCCGGAAGCCGTCGAGGGTCGAGGCCGCCAGTTCAAGATGGGAGCCCCACGACGGGAGGGGTCCGTCCTCGAAGGTCATGTCCGACACGGTGAAGGAGTTGGCCAGCGTGCTCAAGGCCGGGATCTTCGAGGGGGTGAACTGTGTGAAGCAGCCGTTGTAGGTGCCCACCAGGGTCTTGCTGTTGTACCCCCGGCAATTTATTAGTGTGCCGAAGCTGTCCATCTTCCCGCCGTCTATCGCTCTCGTCTGACCGGCAAGGTCGTGTTCGAGCGGCGGGTCCGAGTTGTCGCCGGTGCGACCCAGCGTGATGATCGTGCCGTTTCGCACTTTGGCAGCCGATGACCCGTTGCACGGTACGGGCCGGGTCTCACACAGGATGCCGAGTACGTTGTCGAATGAGTGATTCTCCTGAAAGATCACGACCACGTGGGTGATCGGTGAGGTCGATGCCCGACTCGTTCCGTTGATGGACAGCACGAGGGCCGCAGCCGCCGCCAGGATCGCCAGGGGCGTCAGCCGACGCACGATCTATCCGACCCTGTGGCGGAGGACATGAGTCCAACGCTATCGGTCTACCTGAGGTCGAGCGTATGGCGCGTCGGTCAGGTGCCGGGGATCCACAGGCGGTCACCTACGAGCCGGAACCGGCCCCACGACGCGTCGGGCAGGTGCCGGAGGCCCCGGAGATCCTGCGCGATGTCGCCCTCGAACGGCCGGGCGACGGGGGAGCGGTGGCGCGGTCCCCGGCGGGGGCGAGACGAGGCGCAGGACGGCCGGCGCCGGTTGTGGCGCCCGCTTCCGGCGGGACAACCGGCTCAGGCGGCGTCGCTCGGCATTGCGCTCGAAGTCCTGACGGCGGGTCCGGGCCAACTCTTCCAGGGCGTAGGGGTGAAGTGTCATCTGATCGACCTCCCTTGCGTCTTCACACGTCATGACGCAGTGGCGCCGTCGAACTCATCGGTGTCGACGTTCATGCGCGGGCGTCGTCATCGGGAACATTGCGGCGTTCGGCCAATTCCCTGAAGGCATCGGGCACGGAGCCGGTGTCGGAGAAGAGGACGGTGGCATAGCCGACGGCGTCCCGTCCGAATCGGGTGCGGATGGCGTCCACCGACCGGTCCACACCCCAGCGCGCCGACCCGGCCGCCGTGCCCGGTCGCCGCCGCTCGTCGTCGACCGGTAACGGCAACTCCAGTTGGAGGCCCCGCTCGGGCACCAGGTTGGACAGCGAGACCGCCAGCAGGGTGATCTCGCGTTCCTCGGGTTTGGCGGTGAGGACGTTGCCGACGAGCTCCGTGGCCGACTCGGTCAGGGTCAAGGTGGAGGAGAGGGCGACCGGAAAGGTGAGCGACCTCGTCACCGAACGAAGACCGGTGAACCGCACCCGGACGGTGACCGTGCGCGCCGCCCGGCCCGACGCCCGGAGGCGCCCCGCGACACGGTCGGCGAGAAAACCGATGGTGGCTCGCACGAGATCGGGTTCGGCCCGCCGGCGGCCGAGGGCCGCTTGGGCCCCGATCGACGACGTCGGCCGGGTGAGCTCGATCGGCCGGGGGTCGACGGCCGACGCCTGGGACGCCAGCTTGCTTCCAGCCGCATGGCCGAGCAGATGCTCGAGGACGTCGCCGCGCGCCGCGGCGAGATCGCCGATCGTCCTGATACCGACGTCGGTCAGCCGTTGCTTCGTGACCCGGCCGACGCCCCAGATCAACTCGACGGGCAGGGGATCGAGGAAGGCGC
>DATNJD010000192.1:0-3726 GCA_035604075.1 Acidimicrobiales bacterium | reverse complement strand
CCTCCGCCGTCTCGAGCCGTGGCTCGGCCCCCGGACGCGGTCGCTCCTCGACGAGGCCGACCGCACCCCGGCCGGTCAGTGACCTGAGGGACCGCCCCCGGCGCCGTTGGGCGAGGGCGACACCGCTGCGCTCCTGAGGGCGGCGTCGGCGTCCTCACGGCGATCGGCCCGCACCGCCAGCCGCTCCTCGGCCTGCATCCATTGGTAGAGCACGATCCCCATGGCCACGAGCGACGTCAGCTCCCCCGTCACCCACAGGACCGACCCGCCCACGTGGGTGTCGCCGAGAGTGTGGAAGTGGGGGGCGATGGAGGTCACGGCCCCGGTGAGCGAGACACCGAGGATGGCGTTCACGGGGATGCCGCTCGCCAGGAAGCCGAGCTTGGCCGGGTACGACGGCCGCCAGCGCGACGGGTCGCGGCCGACGACGATCCACCAGAACAGCGCGCCCGAGATCAGGAAGTGCAGGTGCGTCAGGTCGTGGATCAACGGATGCTCGAGCGAGAAGTTGTAGAAGGGGGTGAGGAAGTACACGAGCATCGTGCCGTAGGCGGCGATCACCACGACGAAGGGATTGGTGACGAACTCGACGACGGGGTGATGGAGGATCGATAGCAGGATCTTCTGTGTCCGCCGGCTCGACGCCTGCAGGGCGAGCGTCATGGGGGCGCTCAGCGCGAAGAAGATGGGGGCGAAGTTCATCAACAGCAGGTGCTGGATGACGTGGACCCAGAAGACCTGGTCGTCGTAGGCGGCCAGCCCCGACTGCACGGCGATGATCACGAGCACGGTGCCGGCGATGAAGCAGGCCGTCCGCCGTCCCGACCACGCCCGACCCCGGGCCGCCAGCCGCCGCACCGACACCACGTACCAGACGGCCAGGCCCACTTCGATGGCCAGGGCCACCAGGCTGAGCCAGTCCGTCTGGAATCCGGTCAGGAGGGTGTGCAGCGAGACCGGGGGCGAGATGACATCGGCCAGGGGCATGGTGCGCGGCCGCCTAATTCACAGGCGGAACGGTGCGCCCGGCCACCCAGCCGATGGCTTGGAGCCCGTCGGCGATCGTCCACGACCCGCGTCCCGGGTCACGCAGGTTCTGAAAACCCTGGGCGTCGAGCATGACGGCCAGACTCTTCTGCAGGCCCTTGCCTCCGAGATTCGGCGCCGCCCCTGTCACGAAACGTTCGTGCATCGTCCGGTCGAACACGATGAAACCGTCGGAGTGGTTGACGTCGTAGGTGTAGGGCCTTCCCGTCTGCCAGTCGATGCCCGGGGGGGAGCCCTCCGCCACCTTCTGGTAGTAGATGCCGAAGTACCGCCACAGCGCCTTCAGATTGCCGGGCGTGCCGGTCAACAGGGGCCACGTCGCTCCCGTGGTCCGCGCGTAGGCGGCCAACCGCGTGGGAACGTCACGACCGGGATCCACACTGGCCTCGATGAACACCACCTTCTGCGCCATCCCCGCCGCCGCCACGTCGCGTCGCATGTCGAGGAAGGCGCCGGTGGTGAGCGGGCAGGTCTCCTGGCACGAGGTGAGGAACGACGTGAGCACCACGATCTTCCCCCGGTAGGCGCCGAGCGACGTCGTCCGTCCCTGCTGGTCGACGAGCGGGATCCGGAGCACCGACGCCGGCACGGGCCGATTCTCGGCGATGCCGATGCTGCTCGACGGTGGTCCCGGAGGACCGGCCTGGAGCGTCGTCACCAGCACGGCGGCAAGGACCAGAACCGCCACTGCCGTCACCGCCACGATGAGGCCCCGGCGGCGTCGGCGAGGGTCGGGAGCCTTCGGAGGCGCAGGCGCCGGTGGCGCGACGACGGAGGCCATCGGAGACCGACGGTATCGCTGCTTGTGCACCGGCGCACATCGGGCCGAACCGGACCCGCCGGGGTCGGTGGGAGCCGCGACGGCCGGCCTCAGGCCCGCAGCGTGGCCTGGTACTTCCGCTCCACCGCCTCGATGCAGCGCCGGCGCAACTGGCCCACTTCCTCGTCGGTGAGCGTGTGGTCGAGGGCACAGAAGCGCAACCGGTAGGCGAGGCTGCGAGCCCCGGTCGGCACCCCCGATCCCCGGTACACGTCGAAGAGCGCCACCTCTTCGAGCAACTCCCCGCCGGCCTCCTCGAGCGTCCGGGCCACCTCGGCCGCGGCCACGGGGTCGTCGACCACGAAGGCCAGGTCCACGTCGCTCGACGGGAACCGGCTGACGGTGGTCACCACACCCCGGCGACGAGGGGCGCCGTTGAGCAACAGATCGAGATCGACCTCGATCCACCCCACCCTCCGGCGCCCGGAGTCGACTCCGAAGACGTCGAGCACCCTGGGATCGATCTCCCCCACCACTCCGATGGTGACCCTGTCGTCGCCGGCTTTGGTGTCGATCCGTCGCGTGACGAGGCGCGCCGCGCGTGTGGGATGGAGACCGGCGTCCACGGCCGTGGTGCCTGCCCCGCCGTGGGCCGTCTGGACGAGATCGATCCCGTCCACCCCGAGGGCTTCGACCAGCGCCGTCCACGCCGCGGAGGCGGTGGTGGCATCGTCGCCGGGACCGGCGAAGGCGACCCCGAGCATCTCGCGCTCGTCGATCACCGTCTCCCCCGTCCGGGCGAAGGCCCGTTCGACGCGCGCCGGGTCGGGGGGCGGGAAGACGTGGCCGATCTCGAACAGCCGCACATCGTCCTGACGCCGCGCCGCGTTGAAGGCGATGGCCTTCACCATGCCGGGCAGCAGACTGCGCCGCAGGACCGCCTCGTCGGGAGCCAAGGGGTTCGCCACCTCGACGCCTTCGCCGCCCATGCCCACCCGGTCGTGGTCGCCCGGGGCCAACAGCGACGGCGTCCACGCCTCGTGGGCCCCGAATCCGGCCACGACGGCCCGGACCAGGCGTCGCTCCCTCTGGTAGGCCGTGAGGCGGCCGACCTGGGGGGGCGACGGCCGGCGTCGGGGCAGGGCCGAGTACCCGTGGTGCCGGGCCACCTCTTCGATGACGTCGATCTCCCGGCTGGTGTCGGGCCGGAACGTCGGCACGGTGACGTCGATCTGACCCGAACCGGCCGATCGGCACTGGAACTCGATCCGCTCCAGGTATCCGGTCACCGCGTCGTCGTCGAGTTCACTTCCGAGAATGGCGTTCACCCGGGCCGTGCGCACCCGGACCGTGCTCGGCCCCGGGACCGGCCCCCGCACGTCGATCACCTCGGGGTCGACCCGGTAGTGCTCGCCGGCCGTGAGGCCGAGGATCTCGCACAGGCGGCGGGCGGCCCGGTCGATCCCCTCGGGGTCACAGCCCCGTTCGAACCGGGCCGACGCCTCGGTGCGCACGCCCAGCCGCTTGGTCGTGCGGGCGATGGCCATGGGTGCGAAGTAGGCCGCCTCGAGCAGGACCCGCGTCGTCGTGTCGGAGATCTCGCTCGTCTCGCCGCCCATCACGCCGCCGATGCCGATGACACTGTCGTCGGCGTCGCAGATCACACAGTCGCGCCGGTCGTCGGACGGGACGATGGCGCGTTCGCCCATCCGTCGCTCCACGCCGTCGAGTGTCTGCACCGTCTCCCCCGGCCGGGCGGCGCGGATCCGCAGGCCGTGGCCGGCCACGCGCTCGAGGTCGTAGGGGTGGGTGGGCTGGCCCAGGTCGAGCATGACGTAGTTCGAGGCGTCCACCACGTTGTTGATGGGCCGCATCCCGGCCAGGGTCAGCAGGCGCGCCACCCAGTCGGGCGACGACCG
>DATNJD010000191.1:0-11281 GCA_035604075.1 Acidimicrobiales bacterium | reverse complement strand
GGTGATGCGGTACACCTTTCGTCCCCGCCGGGCCCGGGCAGGGCTCGCCCGCCGGGCTCGCAGCGCGGCACGCTCTCCGCTCAGAGAGCCGGTCATGGGCACCGGGTCGACGGTGTCGCCGGCCGATTCCTCGATGGCCTGGACGGCACCCGCCCTCTCGAGGCGTGACAGCGCCGGGTAGAGCGAACCGAACGAGATGTTGGAGAACAGGCCGAGCTCGTCGCGCAGGCGCTTGCGGATCTCGTAGCCGTGGAGCTCCTGGTCCTCGAGCAGGCCCAGGATGGCGAGCTCAAGCATCGGCTGCCGCCGTGTCAAGGGCCAGGGATCGAATTGTTGGGGCGTGATACATCGCTATGACCTATCGTATCGATATATCCGCGACGCGGCAAGTCGGCAAAAAAAGAGCGCAATTTTTCACGGTGGGAAACCCGCACGCGGCGGTACCCTGGTGAACGATGAGCTTCGGAGGTTCGGCCTTGCGGGGGTTCCCGGTGACCGGGACGGGGGGACGGGTGGAGTACCGCCTCGCCCGCAACGCCGTGGTGAGCGAATTCCACAAGGGCCGGCTGTCCAAGCTCGACGTCTGCGACGCCCATCCCGAGCTCATGCGCGCGGCGCGCAACGTCGGGGTGCCTCTGGCCGAGGAGTGCCCCATCTGCGAGGGGCCGCCGCTCGTCCACGTCACCTATGTGTTCGGCCCCCGCCTTCCCTCGCACGGCCGCTGCCCGACCACGGCGACGGAGCTGGCCCGCCTGTGCCGGCGGGCCGACGAAGTGGTCTGTTATGTGGTGGAGGTGTGCCCGGACTGTGCCTGGAACCATCTGGCCCGGATGTACCCGGCCGGGGGCCGGCACCGGGAGTCCGCCTCCGCCGGCCGGCGTCGTAACGGCTGAACGGGGGTCGGGGGGAACCAGTCGCCGGGCTGGTGCGGGGGGTGGCGGCGGGGGCTCGCGCCCACATCGAGTGTGCAATGGTGCACGATTGACGGACTATCCGCGGGGCGAGGGCAAGGGGACAATTCGATGAGTGCAGTGCAGGCAGGGGGCGGCAAGGCATCGGGTCAGAAGCCCGGTACCACCGCCGGAGGCCGCCCCGGAGGCGGACCGAAGCCGGCGCCCGGCCGCAGTGCCACCGCCGCCGGCAAGACGCCGGGTCGGCGTCCAGGGCCGGCCACGAAGACCGGCTCGGGCGGGCGCCCCCCCGGTGGCGGTGGCGGAGGGAAGGGGAAAGGCCCGGGCGGCTACCGGCCCGGTCAGCCCCCGCAGCGTTTCTCGCCCTCGACCCTGGCCTTCGCCGCTGTGGCCGTGGTCGTCGTCGTCATCGTGGCCTTCGTGGCCATCAAGATCGGAAGTGGGGGGAACAAGCCCTCCGCCAATGGGACCCAGGCCCCGAAGATCGAGGCCGCCTCGGCCGGCCTCGTGGCCAAGGTCACGAGCGTGCCGACGTCGGTGGCGACGAGCGTGGGGTTGCCGTCGACGTCGACGGTGGCGCCCCTCACCGTGAAGACCGGCCAAACGCCTCTCATGATCGGCGGCAAGCCGGGGGCCGTCTTCATCGGCGGCGAGTTCTGCCCGTTGTGCGCCGCCGAACGGTGGGCCATCGTCATGGCGTTCAGCAAGTTCGGCACCTTCACCGGCCTGAAGCAGACGACCTCCTCGCCGTGGGACTCGGACCCGGCCACGTCCACCTTCTCCTTCTACGGCGCCACCTACTCGAGCCCGTACATCACGTTCGACACGTCCGAGCACGAGAGCAACGACACGAGCGGGCTCGGGACGAGGACGGTCCTCGAGCCCCTGACCCCGCTGGAGAACAACCTGTGGGCCAAGTACGACAACCCCGAGGGCTTCCCCTTCCTCGACATCGGGAACAAGTACTTCGTGCTCAACCCGAGCTACAACCCGGCCGTGCTGGCCGGCCTCGACTGGACGGACATCGCCTCCAAGTTGAAGAACCCCAACGACCCCGTCACCCAGGGCATCGTGGGCACGGCCAACTACATCACCGCCGGCATCTGCCTCACCACCGGCCAGAAGCCGGCCTCGGTGTGCTCGGCCTCCGTCGTGGGCAAGGCGGAGAACGCGCTGACCGGGAAGTGACGGGAACGACTCATGGCACCCAAATCCCCGGTGGGCGAGACCGAGCGAGCGACCACGGTGGCGGCCAGCGGCGGGTCGCACGCCCCTGAGATCGACGCCGAGCTGGTCGAGGACGACGACGTCGGCCGGTGGGTCCCGCCCGGGGTGGGCGGACGCGTCCGGATCACCGCCCTGGTGCTCTCGCTTCTCGGTCTGGCCGACTCCACCTACCTGACGATCTCCCACTTCCAGGAGAACATCCTGAAGCAGACGTGCTCGACGACGGGTGCGATCAACTGCCTGAAGGTCACGACCAGCCCGCAGTCGGAGATCCTGCACATCCCGGTGGCCATCCTCGGCCTCGCTTTCTACGTGGCCATGACGGTGATCAACCTGCCACCGATGTGGAAGACGACCGACGTCCGCGTCGCCTGGCTGCGTCTGGCCATGGTGGTGAGCGGCATCGGCTTCGTGCTCTACCTGATCTATGCCGAGCTGTTCCTGATCAAGGCCATCTGCGAGTACTGCACCGGCGTCCACATCGTCACGTTCGCCCTGTTCGTGCTGGTGGTGGTGACCCTGCCGTCCATGACGCAGCGGTCGGTGTGGTCCGACGACGGAGACGGGGACGAGGAACCGGAGCTCTCCACCTCGTAGAACAGCTCTCCACCTCGTAGAACACGGTGGCGATGGGGCTCGCCGGAACCGGTCGACCAGCGACCTGATGGCTCCTACCGGTGCATGGTGAGGAGGCCATCGTCGTGACGCAGGCGGAGCCACAGGGCGGCGGGATCCGACGACGGTTGGCGCAGCTTCTCGGGGCCGACGCCGGGTTTCCGATCGACCCCGACCTGGAGCCGAGTGACCCGGGGGAGCCGGGCCCGGGTCACCGCCCGGCCGTCTCCCCGGTGCACCGCAGCCATCCGGGAGTGCTGCTGGCCATCGCCGCCGGCGGATTCCTGGGCGCCCTGGCCCGCTACGAGCTGCAGCTGGCGTGGCCCGTCCACGACGGCCGCTTCCCGGTCTCGACCTTCGTGATCAACAGCTCGGGCGCCTTCCTGCTGGGCCTGGTGCTCACGACGGCGATGGCCCGGATGCACTCCCCCGTGTGGCGCTACGTGCGGCTGTTCGGTTGCGTGGGGACGCTTGGCGCCTGGACGACGATGTCGACGGTGGCCGTCGAATCCGACAGCCTGGTGCGCGGCGGCTCCGCCGGGCTGGCCGCCGCCTACCTGGCCGCCACCATGGTGGCCGGGGTCGCCGCCGCCGCCGCCGGGACGGCCACCGGTCGGCTGCCGGGGCGGGCCGGTTCGGTCGACGACACCGGGGGGGCGGACCGGCGATGACGGTCGCCCTCGCCGTGGGCCTGGCCGGGGCCGTGGGGGCGGTGGCTCGGTACCTGGCCGACGGGGCCGTCCAGGACCGGACCTCGGGCCCGTTCCCGTTCGGTACCCAGGCCGTGAACTGCGCCGGGTCGCTCGTCCTGGGCATCGTGACGGGGCTGGCCTGGTACCACGGGCTTGGGGGAGGGGCCCACGCCCTCGTGGGGGCGGGATTCTGCGGGGCCTTCACCACGTGGTCGAGTGTCAGTTGGGAGACGGTGCGGCTGGCCGAGGACGGGCTCGGACGACTGGCCCTCGTGAACGTGGTGGGCGGCGTGGCCGCGGCGCTGGTCTTCGGCGCGCTCGGCATCTTGGTGGTGGCCGTCGTCTGAGCGCGACGGGGGGCCATGCCGCGCCCGCCCGACGCGCGGCGGCGGGCCGGTGTTCTGTGCGATCCTCGCGGCGTGCAGGGAAGCATGCCCACCACTGCTTCGTCGGCACCCGGTGGTCCCAACCGATTCGCCCAGCAGCTCTTTTCCCCCCTCCCCGCCCGCTACGACACGTTGGCCGAGGTGCTGTCCTTCGGACAGAACGGCCGCTGGCGCCGGGCCATGGTCGATGCCGTCGTCGCCGCGTCGCCCCAGCTCATCCTCGATGTCGCCACCGGACCGGCCGGGGTGGCGCTGCAGATGGCGGCGAGGACCGGGGCCCGGGTGGTGGGGGTGGACGTGACCGAAGCCATGCTCCGCCAGGGCCGGGCCAACGCCCGACGCGCCGGTGCCCGGATCGGGTTCACCCTGGGCCGCGGTGAGCAGCTGCCCTTCGCCGACGCCACCTTCGACGCCGTGAGCTTCACCTACCTGCTGCGCTACGTGGACGATCCGGCCGCCACCATCAGCGAGCTCAGCCGGGTGGTGAAGCCCGGCGGCGTCGTGGCCAACCTGGAATTCGCCGTCCCCGAGAGCGGGTTCTGGCGATTCTGGTGGTGGGGCTACACCCGGTTGGTGCTGCCCGTGGCGGGTTGGCTGACCGGCGGCCGGGAATGGTTCGACGTGGGCCGGTTCCTCGGGCCCAACATCTCGTCGCACTACCGCCGCTACCCGGTGCCGTGGACGGTCGAGGCCTGGCGCGACGCCGGCCTCGTCGATGTCGGTGTGCGGACGATGAGCCTCGGCGGCGGCCTCGTGATGTGGGGAACCCGGACGGGTGGCTGAGACCGAGAGCCGGCCCGCCTATTACGCCGCCGCGCGGGGCGGATGGCGGGACTGGTGGACGCTGCTCCATCCGCCCTACACGGCGTGGCACCTCTCCTATGTCGTCATCGGGGCCTGCCTGGCGCCGCGGGTGCAGACGTCGCGGCTGATCGTCACGGTGCTCGCCTTCTTCCTGGCCGTGGGCGTGGCCGCCCACGCCGTGGACGAGCTCCACGGCCGACCCCTGCGGACGACCATCTCGTCGGCCGCGCTCATCGCCGTCACCGTGGGCGCTCTGATCGGCGCCGTCGCCCTCGGTGTCATCGGTATCAGCCGGGTGGGCATCGTGCTGCTGCCCTTCATCGTGGTGGGCCCCCTGCTCGTCATGGCCTACAACGCCGAGCTCTTCGGGGGGATCGTCCATACGACGGCCGGCTTCGCCGCCGCCTGGGGCGCCTTTCCCGTCCTCACCGCCTATGTGGCCCAGGCCTCGGGTCTGGCCCTGGCGCCGGTCCTCGCCGCCGCGGCCGCCTTCGGCCTCTCGTGCGCGCAGCGGGCCCTCAGTACCCCGGCCCGGCTGATCCGTCGGTCGACCCGGACGGTCGAGGGGTCGATCACCCTGGCCGACGGGACCGTCGTACCCGTGGACACCCGCACGCTGCTCGCTCCGCTGGAAGCGGCCCTGCGGGCCATGTCCTGGGCCATGGTGGCGTTGGCCGCGGCCCTGGCGGTGGCCCGGCTGACCTGACCGACGGCCCCACACTGACCCGAGCGCTCTGTGCTGACCCGAGCGCTCTGTGCTGACCCGACAGCCCGTGCTGACCGACAGCGCTGAACTGACTTCGGAAAGTGGCGAACCGCCGTCGAAGAGCACGTTTCATCATCTGTGACGATGGTAGGACCACCGGCCGGACGGGATGATGGGAGCTTCAGGACAAGGAGCGGGTGCGTGAACGTTCGGCGTGGTCTTACCCAGTTAACGGCCCTCGTGGTCGTCGTGGCCGTGCCGTTCATGGGCCTGTCGACCGCGGCCTCGGCCAAGGGTGCCACGGCCGCGGCCAAGTGCGTCAAGCACCCCACCTCGGCCAAGTGCCATGCCGCCGGCGGTGGGACCGGGGGCCCTCCCCCCCAGATCACCGTCCAGGTCGATCCGCAACCCGTGGTGGAGACCGGTCAATCCGAGGTCCATGTGGTCGTCCAGGTGGAGACCCTGCCGTCCTACGCCGGTGACGCGGTGAACATCGACGCCTCGCAGCTGGCGGCCTCGTGCACCACGGTCACCTTCGAGACCCTGCAGGTCCCCGGGGCCGGCGCCCAGACGGTCCCGCCCACCGTCTTCGTGTACCCCGACCGGATCGACGCCGTCCTCGACGACGACGGCAACGTCACCGTGGTGGTCGACGGCATCGACTGTGCCCCCGGCACGGACGTGATCGAAGCCGACCTCGAGGTGGCGCCCTTCCTCACCGCCCTCACCACGCTCGTCGTCGCCCCTCCGGCGGTGACGACCGAGGGAATCACCGTGAACCCGCGCTTCGGTGGTCTCAACCAGGAGCTCGAGACGGGGGACACGAGCGCCAGCGGTGACTCCGACATCTACGCCGTCTTTTACGTCGAGACGAACCCGGTCTACGCCGAGCAGACGGTGGAGATCGGCTCGTCGCAACTCGAGAGCCGTTGCATCGAGGGCTGGAGTTGGGAGGCGGGGAACACCACCGGCTCCGGCGTCGGGCCCGGTGTGAACAGCCCCGTCACCGGTGTGGGCGAGAACACCGCCGCCGAGGTGTCCACCGTCCTCGACGACGACGGCAACGCCGTCTTCATCTTCGACGGTGTCTCCTGTGCGGCGGGGCCCTCCCAGGTGATCGCCGAAGTGATGGCCGGCACCCACCCCACCTACGTCACCCAGTTCACCGTCCTTCCCCCGGCGCCGATCATCTAACCGCCGCCCCCCACGGGGCGCCCGCGCGGGGGATCCACCGCCCGGCCCAGGTGGCGCCGGAAGCTGCTCACCGTCATCTCCACCACTCGGTCGTGGCCGAAGCGCATCAGCGGCGGGGCCAGACGCGCCGCTATCCGCATGGAGCGCTGCTTCATCTCCACCGTCCACGACACGGCCGCCCGCGTGCCATCGCCACGGGGTTCGAGCAGAAGGTCGGCCGACCCTTCGAGGTCACCTTCGACATGGGCGTCGATCCGGTGCGGTCGGCGGCAGTGGTCGAGCACGACCCGTATCCGCATCTCGTAGGGCACGGGCGGGGAGACGACGCCCCGCAGGACCGATCCCTCTTCGAGGCCCCCACCGTCGCGCTGGAATTCATGGAGCCAGCCCCACCAGGTCTCGAAGCGTTCGGAGTGTTCGAGGACGTCCCACACCTGGTCGGGGGGAAGGGGGAAGTCGAAGCTGCCCCGGTAGTCGATCACGTAGGGCGATCCCGGCACTGAGCCGCGAGGCTACGGCGATCCGTCCGGCTCGGGGGGGCAGGCCTCGTGGGGGTAGAGCGTCCGGCACGTGAGGCACCAGCTCTCGGTCGCCTCCATGGTCTCCGAGCCCGCCACCCGGCCGTCGGCATCGAGCGTCAGGTAGATCCGCCGGACCTCGTGGCGATCGTCCCCGGGGCCGCCGCAATTGTCGCAGCCGCCGCTGTTTCCCCCTGTGGACGGCATCGGGGGAACGGTACACTGGGGTGGTTCGGTCCCCGACGCCGCCGGCAGCCCTGGCGCTGGACGGCAAGGAGGTTCCGCCCGCATGGCCGATCACGTCACCGCCAAGGTCACCGTGCCCATGGTTCGCGCCCGCAAGCGCAACCGCGGCCACCAGCCCCTCGTCATGCTCACCGCCTACGACACCCCCGGGGCGAGGATCGCCGACGCCGCCGGCGTCGACGTCATCCTGGTGGGCGACTCGGTGGCCAATGCCGTCCTCGGCCACCCCGACACCCTGCAGGTCGACGTGGCCGCCATGGCCCACCACATCGGCGCCGTGGGCCGGGCGTCGCCGCGTGCGCTCGTGGTGGGCGACATGCCCTGGCTCAGCTACCACCTCTCGCCCGAGGAGGCCGTCCGCAACGCCGCGGTCCTCATCCGGGCCGGGGCCGAGGCCGTCAAGCTCGAGGGCGGCCGCGTCCGGCTGCCCGTGGTGGAGGCCCTCATGTCGGCCGAGATCCCCGTCATGGGCCACCTCGGTCTCACCCCCCAGTCGGTCCACGCCATGGGCGGCTACCGGGTACAGGCCCGCTCCACCACGGCGGCCGAGGCCCTCATGAACGACGCCAAGGCCCTGACGGCGGCGGGTTGTTTCGCCATCGTCCTCGAGGGCGTCCCCGACGTCGTCGCCGCCCGGGTGACCGACGGGGTGGACGTGCCCACCATCGGCATCGGCGCCGGCGCCGCCTGCGACGGCCAGGTCCTCGTCTTCCACGATCTGCTCGGGCTCGGCGACAAGGCCCCGGCCAAGTTCGTCCGCCAGTACGCCGATCTCACCTCGGTGGCCGTCACCGCCATCTCCTCCTGGGCGGCCGACGTCCGCAGCGGCAGCTTCCCCTCCGAGGCCGAGACCTACCACCTGCCGGCCGGCCACTAGCGGCGCGCACCCCGGGGGCCGGAAAAGGGCCGGAAAGGGGCCGGCAACCGTCGGCTACGATGACTCCCGGCCACGACCGGGTGAGATTCCGGTTCTCAGGTCGTGCACCCTGCCCCGCGTCCCGCGGGGCCCCGGGCGCTGCGGCGTCGGGTCCAGAGGGAGGTGAGCCGCGCGTGCGGCCTTACGAAGTTGTGATCATCTTCGACACCGAGGCCGACGAGTCGGCCATCACGGCCGTGCTGGAGCGGGGCCTCGATGTCATCCGCAACAGTGGCGGCACCGTGGGCACGGTGGACCGCTGGGGCAAGCGCACCCTCGCCTACGAGATCCAGAAGAAGCGTGAGGGTTACTACGTCGTGGCAGAGTTCACCTCGGAGCCCAAGCCGGCCGCCGACCTCGACCGGTTGCTGGTGCTGGCCGACGAGGTGCTCCGGCACAAGATCATGCGGGTTCCCGACGAGGCCGTCGGTGCCTCGACCCGGCCCAAGACGCTGGTCCGGTCGGCGCCCTCGGGCGACCGCGACCGCGACCGCGACCGCGAACGCTGAGACTCTGAAGAGCGGAGGACACACAATGGCCAACGGAAACAACGTCGCACTGGTCGGCAACATCACCCGTGACCCCGAACTGCGGTTCACCCCCACCGGTCAGGCCACGGCGACCTTCGGGCTCGCCGTCAACCGGCGGTGGCAGAACCGGCAGACCCAGGAGTGGGAGGAGGCCACCTCGTTCTTCGACATCGTCTGTTGGCGGGAGATGGCCGAGAACGCGGCCGAGAGCCTCTCCCGTGGGTCACGGGTCCTCGTCACCGGCCGTCTCGAGCAGCGCTCTTGGGAGACGGCCGACGGCGACAAGCGGTCGAAGATCGAGGTGGTGGCGGACGAGATCGGCCCGAGCCTGCGCTGGGCCACGGCCCAGGTCACGAAGAACGAGCGCCGGGGACCAGGCGAGGGTGCCCCCGCCCCCCGCCAGGCCGCCGCCGCTACGGCGTCGTCCGACCAGGGCGGCGGCTACGGCTTCGACGAGGAGCCCTTCTGATGCGGGTCCTCCTCCGTGACGACATCTCCGGGGTGGGCAAGCGGGGCGACGTCGTCGAGGTGGCCAAGGGCTTCGCTCGCAACTACCTGCTCCCCACCGGTCGGGCCCTCGTGGCCGGGGACAAGATCGAGAAGCAGGCCCAGTCCATGCGCCGCAGCCGAGATCTCCGAAACGTCGCCGACCGTGACGCGGCCCGTTCGGTGGCGGCCATCCTCGGCGCCGCCACCATCACGGTGACGGCCCGCGCCGCGGCCGAGGGCCGGCTCTTCGGCTCGGTGTCGGCCAACGACGTGGCCGAGGCCATCGCTGCCCAGACGGGCGCCGAGATCGACCGGCACAAGGTCTCTCTGTCCGAGCCCATCAAGACGGTGGGTACCCACGTGGTGCCGGTCCAGCTCCACGAAGAGGTGACCGCCGAGGTCACCGTCGAGGTCGTGCCCAGCGCCTGAGCAGCACCGTCACACCCATTGGCACACCCTCTCCCTAGCGTGGGGGCTGTGACGGTCATCGGCGGTACCAGCTGGTCAACAGGTTGTCCCCAGCGTTATCCGCTGGGAGGAGCGGCCGTCCACAGGGTCATCCCCCGGGAAAGGGCGCGATTTCCCCAGGTTGCTCCCCTCGTTCCCCCCAGGCCGGATGGGGGAGGGTAGGAGCTCATGACGCAGGCCCTCGACGAGGCCCCCATTCACCGGCTGAAGGGCGCCGGAGGCAGGGTTCCCCCCCACAATCTCGATGCCGAAGAGTCGCTGCTCGGGGCCATGCTGCTCTCGCGCGACGCCACCGCCTCGGCCATCGAATTCTGCACCGGCGAGGACTTCTACAAACCGGCCCACGCCCACATCTTCTCCGCCGTCACCGCCCTCTACACCCGGGGGGAGCCGGCCGACCCGGTGACGGTGGCCGACGAGCTGCGCCGGTCCGGCCTGCTCGACGCCGTGGGCGATCCCTCGGTGCTGATCTCTCTGCAGGTCAACACGCCGTCGACGGCCAACGCCTCCTACTACGCCAAGATCGTCGAGGAGCACGCCCTGCTGCGGCGCCTGGTGACGGTGGCGGGCGAGATCGCCGAGCTCGGCTACTCCGTCCCCGAGGACGTGACCGAAGTGGTCGACCGGGCCGAGTCGATGATCTTCGAGGTGGCCCAGCGCCGGATGGTGGACACCATGTCGCCGCTGCGCGACCTGCTCGGGAAGACCCTCGACCAACTGGAGGCCTTGGTCGAGCGGGGCGAGACGATCACCGGCGTGCCCACCGGCTACCGGGACCTCGACGCCCAGCTGGCCGGCCTGCAGAAGGGGAACCTGGTAGTGGTGGGGGCCCGGCCGGCCATGGGCAAGACCTCCTTCGCCCTCGGCATCGTCAGCCACGCCGCCGTCCACGCCCGGGTGCCGGTACTTCTCTTCTCGCTCGAGATGAGCCACCTGGAGCTGACCCAGCGGATGCTCTGCTCGGAGGCGGGGGTCGACGCCACCCGGATGCGCAACGGCGCGCTGCTCGAGTCGGACTGGCCGAGGATCTCGAACGCCATCGGCCGGCTCGGCGACGCGCCGATCTTCATCGACGACAACCCCAACGTCACCGTCATGGACATCAGGGCCAAGTCCCGGCGGCTGAAGGCCCGCTCCGGTCTCGGCCTCGTCGTCGTCGACTACCTCCAGCTGATGAGTGGCCACGGCCGGAGCCGGGCCGAGAACCGTCAGGTCGAGGTGTCGGAGATCAGCCGTGGCCTGAAGGTGCTCGCCCGCGAGCTCGAGATCCCGGTGGTGGCGCTGTCGCAGCTGTCGAGGAACCTGGAGATGCGCCAGGACAAGCGACCGGTGCTGGCCGATCTCCGGGAGTCGGGGTCCATCGAGCAGGACGCCGACGTCGTTCTCTTCATCTACCGCGACGAGGTCTACAACCCCGATTCCCCCGAACGGGGTTCGGCCGAGATCATCACCTCCAAGCACCGCAACGGCCCCACCGGGGTCACCCATCTGGCCTTTGTCGACCGCTACACACGGTTTGACGAGCAGGCCCGGGTCTGACCCCGGGTCGACAGAGAAAGCCCAGGTGGTCGACGGTCTC
>DATNJD010000190.1:0-2556 GCA_035604075.1 Acidimicrobiales bacterium | reverse complement strand
AACGATCCGGCCAGCGCCCGGCGGGCCGTCGAACAGATGGGACAGGCGTCTCTCGCCCTTCTCGCCGGCCACGGCGTGTTCGTGCTGGGTGGATCGGCACGGGCCGTACACCAGCGGGCGGTGGCCCTGGAACAGCGGTGCCAGCGGGCGTGGCATGTCCGCGCCGCCGGGAGCACGGCCCCGTCACCGCTGCCGGCTGCGTTCCTCGACTTCATGGCCCACAGTGACGGCGAAGGATTCCTCGGCTTCTGGGAGGCGGCCGTGCGAGCCGAACTGCGCGCCGACCCCGAGCTTCTCGACTGACACGATCGCTTTCGTCATGCGTCGATGGAGCTCCTGGGCCATGGTCAGTTTGTTGGTCGTCCTCACCTTCGGGACCGCCATCTGGTCCGCCTCGTCGACGCGACACGCTCCATCACTCGTCATGAGTCGGCCGGAACGAACACCGTCGGCGATCACCGTCCCGACGCCGAGCACATCGGCGCCTCCGGCGGCGCCACCCATCGCCGTGGATCCGACACGGAGCACCATCGTCATCGATCCGAACACCTACCACCCGAACTACGACACGATTCCCTCCCTGGCCGGCGACTCCATCCTGGTGTTCATCGGCACGGCGGGACGGCTCTTTCACGATCCGTCGGCGGGAGGCACGGTCAGGGCGTTCACCGTGGATCGCGTCCTCGACGCGCTCGATGGGATCGTTCCGCAGTGTTGTGCCACTCCCGAGATTCCCCAGGGACACCCCGGCGACGTCCCCGTTGTCTCCGGCGTGACTTATCTGGTGTTCTGGACCATCGACTCGTCAACGGCCGCACCCACTTCATGCGTGGTGGGTGGGACACGGGGCCTTTTCCGCTACGACGCGGCCAGCGAGACGGTCACTCGGGTGTCCATGTTGCCGTCCCACATCCCGACATCTCTTACCCTCGCTCAACTCGTCTCCCAGTTTCCTGATCCCGGTCAGCCGGTACCGGAGCGAGTGCCCACGCCGCCCGTCTGTTCTCCTTCGGTGACGGGCGGATGATCCGGAGGCGAGCACTAACCTTCGAGTTATGGAATCAGACCCGTCGCCGTGGTACTCGGTCAGGTGCGTCTTTCGGTCCGATTCCGAGGACGGCCATCTGTACGAGGAGAGGATCACGCTGTGGCGGGCGGAGAACCTCGACGAGGCGATCGCGCTGGCGGAGGAAGACGCCACCGGGTACGCCGAGCGCGTCGACGTCGAGTATCTCGGGTTGGCTCAGGCGTACTGGCTCCCGTCTCCCCCGGATGCCGGAGCCGAGGTGTTCTCCCTGCTACGTGAGAGTGGCCTCGATCCCGACGACTACCTCGATCACTTCTTCGATACCGGCCGGGAGCGCCAGGCCGACGAGGACTAACCGGTCGGCCGGACGCGACGCCTACGAGCGCGAGCACGTCCGGTCGGACGCGACCTAGGGGCGCGTGCGGTCGTCATCGGGGACGGCCGGGTGGCGGTGGAGCCAGCACAGGCCCGAGCGGTGGGTGGTGATGTTGCGACAGCGGCGCCGTCCACTGCGGGCCTCGGTGAACGGCACGTAGATATAGGCGTGGCACTGTTCGCTCATCGTCCGCTCCCGTCCGGCTCCATTGTGCCAACAGAAAGCGGTCGCCGAGGATGTCAGGCCAGGAGAAATTGATGGTCGGAGACGATCTTCGGCGTGCCGTCGAGCATGAGGAACTCGAACCCGACAGAGGCGACGGTGCCCCCGTCCACCACGACCATCTCCCACGGGACGACGACGGCCCCGTGGTGGGCGGCCGCCGGTCGGGCGAGCCGGAAGCGGTGGACGCCGGTCCCCACGTAGTTCGCGTACGACGAGGCCACCCGGGCTTCGATCTGATCGAACCCGACCGCCTCGAGCGACGGGGTGGCATTGGAGCCGCCCGGTGCCCAGAGGTCCTCGACCCGCTGTCGGCGAACCCCCCGGTCCGGCTCGTTCCAGAGGTCCACGTAGCGCTCGACGAAGTCGTCCAGTGCATTCGGCATGAGGCGTCCTTTGTCCGGTCCGGCCGGGGCCGACGGTTGTCAGGGTCGGCCGGGGCCGACGGTGGTCAGTGCAGGGGTGGTTCGAAGTACGACGGGTCGAGCAGTGGCTGCCGGCCGGTCTCGACCAGGTACGCCTCGTAGTGCCAGAAGGCGCGGGCATTGACCGGCGCCAGGACGAACACGAGCCAGGTCCACAGGGGCCACCCGAGGACCAGACCCTCGATGAGCCAGGCGCACGCCGCCACGGCACTTCCGACGGCCAACGACCCGCCGATGATGTCGGTGCTCGACACCCGGTGTCGCACCCGCTCGGGCACGGCACACCCCGCCAGCCGTGCTCCGCTGTCCAGAGAGACCATCGTTGCCTCCGCTTTAGATCGACTGATCGTTCTATTCCCTTGTAGTAGACCGGACGGTCGATCTATTGTCAAGGTATGGGCGGTACGATCTCCCCCGTGGGCACGACAAGAGATCCCGGACCCCGGGAGCGGCTGATCACGTCGGCCCAGCGATTGACCGCCGCCCAGGGGGTGGGGGTGGGGGTC
>DATNJD010000189.1:0-2222 GCA_035604075.1 Acidimicrobiales bacterium | reverse complement strand
CGCCGGGGCCGGCCCTGGTACTGCTTCGCCACCTACAACGCCACCCAGAAGATGACGCTGGCCGACGGGACGCCGTTGGCGCCCGCCCTGGGCATCGGTGCCTTCGCCGAGAAGACCCTGGTGGCCGCGGGCCAGTGCACGAAGGTGGACAGCCGGGCCCGCCCCGAAGCCGTCGGACTCCTCGGCTGTGGCGTGATGGCCGGCCTCGGGGCGGCCATGTTCACCGGTGAGGTCACGAACGGCGACAGCGTGGCCGTCTTCGGCTGCGGGGGAGTGGGCTGCGCGGCGGTGGCCGGGGCCCGGTTGGCCGGTGCCGCCAAGGTCATCGCCGTAGACCTCGATCCCCGCAAGCTCGACCTGGCCACCCAGTTCGGCGCCACCGACGTGGTTCTCGCCTCCGAGGGTGATCCCGTGGAGAGGATCCGCGCCCTGACCGGCGGCTTCGGCGCCGACGTCTGTATCGAAGCGGTCGGAAACGCCACCGTCATGCAGCAGGCCTTCGACGCCCGGGACCTCGCCGGCACGCTCGTCCAGGTCGGGGTGCCGACGCCGGACATGCGCATCGACATGCCCATGATCGAGTTCTTCGGCCGGGGGGGCCGGTTGAAGCCCAGCTGGTACGGCGACTGCCTGCCCTCGCGGGATTTCCCCATGCTGGTGGACCTCTATCTCCAGGGCCGCCTCGACCTCGACCGCTTCGTCTCCGAGACGATCCCGCTCGACGGCGTCGAGGAGGCCTTCCACCGCATGGAACGCGGCGAGGTGCTGCGCTCGGTCGTCGTCATCGGCTCCTGACCGGACGCCGGCGCCGAGAAATCTGTCAGCCACACGAGCGGTCCCCACAGGAGCCGCACCACCAAGAGGAGCGAAGATGGCCAAGATCGTCTGTGTGCTCTACCAGGATCCCGTCGACGGGTACCCCGAGACGTATCCCCGTGACGGCATCCCGGTCCTCGAGACCTATCCCGACGGGCAGACCCTGCCCACGCCGCACGCCATCGACTTCGTCCCCGGAGCTCTGCTCGGCAGTGTCTCGGGAGAGCTCGGCCTTCGCCGCTATCTCGAGGACGCCGGTCACACCCTGGTCGTCACCGACGACAAGGACGGTGCCGGCTCCGTCTTCGACCGTGAGCTGGCCGATGCCGACATCGTGATCTCCCAGCCGTTCTGGCCGGCCTACCTGACGGCCGAGCGGATCACCCGGGCGCCGAAGCTCAAGCTGGCCATCACAGCCGGCATCGGATCGGACCACGTCGATCTCCAGGCCGCCATCGAGAAGGGCATCACCGTGGCCGAGGTCACCTACTGCAACAGCATCAGTGTGGCCGAGCACGTCGTCATGATGATCTTGTCCCTCGTCCGCAACTACCTGCCCTCGTACGGCTGGGTGACACGGGGCGGCTGGAACATCGCCGACTGCGTGGAGCGTTCCTACGACGTCGAGGGCATGACCGTCGGCACCGTGGCCGCCGGCCGGATCGGCTCGGCCGTTCTGCGTCGGCTCAAGCCCTTCGACATGAAGCTCCACTACACGGACCGCCACCGCCTGCCGGAATCGGTGGAGGAGGAACTGGGCCTGACCTTTCACCCGACGGCGGCGTCGATGGTCCCCGAGTGCGATGTCGTCACCATCAACGCCCCCCTGCACCCCGAGACCGAGGGTCTGTTCGATGACGCGCTGATCGGCACGATGAAGCGCGGTTCCTATCTGGTGAACACGGCCCGGGGAAAGATATGCGATCGCGATGCCGTCGTCCGCGCCCTCGAGAGTGGCCAGCTGGCCGGGTACGCCGGCGACGTCTGGTTCCCCCAGCCGGCGCCGAACGACCATCCGTGGCGCACCATGCCCCACCACGGCATGACTCCCCACATCTCAGGCTCGTCGCTCTCGGCGCAAGCGCGCTATGCGGCCGGAACCCGCGAGATCCTCGAGTGCTGGTTCGAGGACCGTCCCATCCGCGACGAGTACCTCATCGTGGCCGGGGGCCGGCTGGCGGGGGCGGGCGCGCACTCCTACAGCGAGGGAGACGCCACCGGCGGCTCCGAGGACGCGGCGCGCTTCACGACATGAACGCGGGATCGTCATGAACGCGGGATCGTCATGAACAAGGTGAAGGTGGGGTTTTTCTCCTTTACCGAGATCACCGATCCGTCGGAGCACCACTCCTACAACGAGTGGCACCAGCTCGACCATATGCCCGAGCAGTATCCGCTGCTGGGGA
>DATNJD010000188.1:0-3329 GCA_035604075.1 Acidimicrobiales bacterium | reverse complement strand
GCTGGCCGTCGACCGAGATCAGCTGGACGAGGCCGTCGAACCCCATCCACTCGGCGAACCGCGCCTCCGGAACCCGAGCCTGCGCGATGGCCATAGGGACTCCCTTCCCGAGCGGGGCTCGATGAGGAGCATCACACCATGATCGGGCGTTCTGGCGCGGAAAAAAGAATCAGATCACACTGCAGACACGGATTTCATGCAGACAATGCCGCGTGTCCGCAACACACCTCCAATGCGGTCGAATGCGACCAGGAACGACCGCCCGGTCCACGCCCGAACGGTCAGGAGGCCTTCCGCCGGGCCACGGTCTTGGGTCGGGCCGGCTGCTTGGCCGCCTTCTTCGCCGGCTTCTTGGTGGCGGGGGCGGCCCGGCGCGCCGGGGACCGCTTGGCCGCCGGCCTGCTCTTGGCGCTCTTGCCCTCGGGCCGGGCCGCGGCAGCAATGCTCGCGTTCAGGGCCTCCATGAGGTCGACGACCTTGGCGGGGGCCTCAGGCTCGGCCTGGAGCACGATCTCGTGCCCGCTGCGCTTCTCCTCGATGAGGGCCTCGACCTTCTCCCGGTGCGTGTCGTGGTAGCGCGCTGGGTCCCAGTCGCTCTCCATCGACTCGATGAGGAGCTGTGCCATCGACAGCTCCCGGTCGGTGACGTCCTCGGTGTCGGGCAGGGCGATGTCGCGCCCCGGCGAACGCACCTCGTCGGAGAAGTACATCGTGTGGAGGGCCAGCACCTCGTCCTCGGGCCGGATGGCGACCAGGTACTCCTTGTTGCGCATGACCAGGGTGGCGATGGCCACCCGCCCCGAATCGGCCATGGCCTGGCGGAGCAGAGCGTACGCCTTGTCGGCGCCCCCTCCTTCGGGCGCCAGGTAGTAGCTGGACCGGAAGTACACGGGGTCGATGTCCGCCTGCTCGACGAAGTCGGAGATCTCGACCTGGCGCGACTTCTTCGGCTCCGCGGCCTCGAGCTCCTCGTCACTGAGGACCACGTACTCCCCGCCGCCGAGGTCGAACCCGCGCGCGATGCGCTCCTGCGGGACCTCCTCACCGGTCCGCTCGTTCACCTTCTTGTAGCGGATGCGGTCCGACGTCCCCTCTTCGAACTGGTTGAAGTGAATGCTCTTGTCCGACGTGGCCGGGTACAGGCCGACGGGGATGTTCACCAGTCCGAAACTGAGAGCCCCCTTCCAGATCGTGCGTGGCACGCAAGACAAATTACCAGCCCAAGGCCGGTCCACCACCTTGTTACAGCCATTCGGCACACTGAGGCCATGGTCACGAGCGCTCCCACGGGCTTCGGCCCCGCCCTGCTGGGCGGGCTGGCGGAGTTGGGCCCCGTCGACCCATTCAGCGGTGACCTGTCCCTTGAGCTGGGAATTTCCGTCTGGCTCCATAGGAGCGGGACGTCACTCATGGAGGCCCGGGGCACGCTGCTCGAGATCCGCCGGGTCATCCTCGAGGTCTGCGGGCTGGACCCGGTGACCGAGCCGGTGCCACTCGTCGGCCGCTCCCCCAGGCTCGACGTGGTGAACCTGGTCACCTATGTGGGCGATCTCCTTCGCCGGGCCTCGGCTGGGGTCGGTTGGAGCGTCCGCGCCGTCGCCGACCGGGTCATCGCCGAGATGCCCGAGCGGGCGGACGAGGCGTTGGGGGCCTGAGCCCTAGAAGCCGTAGCCCGCGATGATCACGCCGTTCAGGCCGGTCGCAGCCAGGCCCCCCAGGAAGGGCGCAACACCGTACGTGAAGACATCGCCCCGGGCGGAGGCGACCCAGTAGCCAAGGCCGTCCTTCGTCGGGAAGATAGCGGTGGCCGGGTTGTAGAAGTCGACGTAGCCGAACGGGCCGCCGAAGCGGCCGGCGTCGCCGAAGTTGGCGACGACGCCGTTGGCGTAGAGCAGCCAGTAGCCGTGCCCATCAGGCGTGGCGACGGCGTCGACCACGGGCACGGTCGAGGGTGGTGATGCACCATAGAAGGGCGCGTCACCGAAGGCGTACACGCCGCCGGTGCTGGTCACCAGCCAGTAGCCCTTGCCGGTGTTGTCCGGCATCACGGCGACGGCGGCGCCCGCGCAGCCACCGATGCCGGGGCACGACCCCTCGAACCGGGCGTCGCCGAAGGCGAACACGCCGCCGTCCGAGGCGACCATGAAGTAGCCCTGACCGGTGCTGGTGGGCACCATGCCGACGATCGGGGCGTTAAGGCTGTTCGGCAGCCCGGATCCGGCCGGATGGAGCCCGACCTCGGGAATGGAGCCGTAGAAGGTGGCGTCACCGAAGCTGAAGATCCCGCCGTCGGAGGCCACCAGCCAGTACCCGTTCCCGGTCGTGGTCGGCGTAATCCCGACCACGGGTCGCTGGAGGGGGATCCCCCCCATGGATCCGTGGAACGCGGCGGTGCCGAACGAGAAGATGCCGCCGTCGGACCCCACGAGCCAGTAGCCATGCGAGGCCTCGTTGACCGGGAAGGTTTGCGGGCTCCCGGTGGCTCCGAAGTAATCCGAGCCCTGCGCCACGCTGGGCGTCAACGAGCAGGTCCCGAAGCCCACGAAGGTCACGGTGAGCCCGTTCGTGCCGACACTGCAGACGCCCGGCGTGTTGGAGGTGACCGACTTCGTGCCGTCGCCGTTCGTCCCCACGATCGCCGTGAAGCCGAAGAACTCGTTCGCGGGCGAGGGGATGTTGGTGATGGTCGGCGTGGAGGGGACGGCCCGCCCGACCGTGAAGCTCTGGGCGCTACCGGAGCGGGCCAGATAGTCGGTGCCCGCCGCCACCTGGGCGGTCAGGGAGCAGGTGCCGACGCCGACGTAGCTGACCGTGAGACCGCTGGCGGTGCACACCGCGGGCGTGTTCGAGGTGACCGACGTCGTCCCGTCGCCGGTCGTGCTCACTGTGGCCGTGAAGCCTCCGCTGTACGTTCCGCTGGCGGGCAGGTTGGTGATCATCGGCGCGGTCGGGGTGGCCTGGGCCAAGGTGACGGTGGTCTGGGCCGAGAAGGTGGCGTTGTAGTTCGCGTCGGCGGCCTTGGTGGCGGTGACGAGGCAGGTGCCCGCCGAAGTAGAGGTGAGCTGAAACGGCGGGATGGCGGTGATGGCACAGCCCGATGCGGTGCCGTTGACCACGCTGTAGGTGACGGCGCCGGTGCCCGATCCCCCGCTCGTGGTGAGCGTGAGCGGCGTGAGATATGTGCCGGTGGTGGAGGTGACGATCAGGGTCGCCTGGTCGGCCTTGCCAACGCTGGCGGTGTCGGAGCCGAAACTCGTGTTGTAGTTGCCATCGCCGTTGTACGTGGCCATAGCCGAGTAGATGCCTGCGATGGCGCCGGAGATCGTGCA
>DATNJD010000187.1:0-2768 GCA_035604075.1 Acidimicrobiales bacterium | reverse complement strand
GCAGTACCAGGGCCGGCCCCGGCGGCAGGCCCGGCACTCTCCGCAGACCGCCCGCCAGTTGAGGACCACGAAGTCGCCCGGCGTCACCGAGGTCACGTCGGGCCCGACCGCCTCCACCACACCGGCCGCTTCGTGACCGAGAAGGAAAGGGAAGTCGTCGTTGATGCCCCCCTCGCGGTAGTGGAGGTCGGTATGACAGACGCCGCAAGCCTGGACGCGCACGAGTGCCTCGCCCGGACCGGGGTCCGGGACGAGCACCGTCTCCAACGTGACGGGTGCGCCCTTGGCCTTGGCCACGACGCCGCGTACTTCGTGTCCCACAGCCACTGCCTCCTCGGTCGACGGCCCCGGTTGTCGTCCTGTGCTGCCGGGCAACCTACAACGCGCCGCCGCGGAGATCGACACCGTGGCCGCCCGTCGAGTCGGGCGGTTCGAAACCCAGCTGCTGTCCGGCGTAGTCCATACACAGGGCGAAGGCCCGCTCACCGGTGATCACCGAGTCCCGTAGCGCCACTTGGACGCCGAGGCCGTCGAGAAGTGCGGTGAAGGAGAGGGCGAAGTCTTCGGGCACGACATCGGCGAATTCCCCTGTCCGTTGGCCGTCGGCCACCACGGTGGCGATGGTCCTCCGCCAGCGCTCATCGAATTCCTCGCGTACCCGGGCCACCTCGGGGTGACGGACCGACTGCGCCCAGAGGTCGAGCCAGAGCACCCGAGACTCGGCCGAGCCCCCGTCGTCGTCACCGGGATTGCAGCTCATCCGGACGATCTCGGCCAGGCGCTGCCGGGCGCTCTCGAGCGCCGCCGTCCGCCGCGACCCGGCGTCGTAGAAGAGGTCCTCGCCATAGCGGAGTGCCTCCACGAGAAGGTTGCTCTTGGTCTTGAAGTAGTAGACGACGAGGGCGGGACTGGCACCGGCCCGTTCGGCCACGTCGGTGATGCGGGTCTCGGGGAATCCGCGCTCGACGATGACGGCGACCGCGGCCTGAAGCATCTGTTCGCGGCGGACGTCGGCCACAGCGACCGCGGGCACGGTCACCGTTTCACCGGGTTCACCGGGTTCACCGGGTTCATCGGGTTCACCGGGTTCATCGGGTTCATCGGATGCGGTACCGCCGACGATCCGAGAGGGCGTCCGGTATAGCCCCGGGCCAGCATGGTCACCAAGTGGTAGACGCCGTCTTCGTCGGGTCCGAGGGGTCCCGGGATGTGCCGGGGCGACGACATGCCGCGCTGCACCGATTCGCAGGCGGCCCAATCCTGCCGATTGGTGATGTCCCAGAAGTCGATGGCAGAGGACGGATCGAAGTCGGCCCGTTCGAGATCCTCGGGGGCAAAGGACCAGGTGCACCGGATGCGTGTCCGATCGGGAGCGAGCGGAGTGAGGATGTGGGTCATCACGTAGTCAGGATGCAGCGACAGCAGGACGTTGGGGAAGATCACCAGATAGATGACCTGTCTCCGCCGGTCGGCATCGAGACCGCGCAGAGGTGATCCGGCGGGCCGGCCGTCCAGGGACATGGTGTCAGCGCCGTCGGCCAGAGACATCCACCCTCCCACCCATGCACCGCCGCCGCTCGTCGGGTAGTTCTCGCCGCTGCGCGGGGGACTGACCCGGCACAGCTCGGGGTGGATGACGGCGCAGTGGTAACACTCCTGATAGTTCTCACCGAGAACCTTCCAGTTCGACGCCACCTCGTAGTCATGGCGGCCGGCCGTACGCAGGCGCTCGGGCTCGTAGGGGGCGACGAGATCGTCGAGACCCCGCATGTGATCGGCCAGGGGTCCGGCCCCGCCCGAGACGTCGACGAACAGCAGGCCGTGCCAGTCCTCGGTCGGCAGCTCGACGAGGCCGTGAGCGGCGGCGGCGAACCCGTCGAGGGCGTCGAAGCCGGGCGCCCCCCGCAGTGTGCCGTCGAGCTGGTACGACCACGAGTGGTAGGGGCAGACGACGATATGCAGATTGCGCGACCCGCCGCAGGGAAGAAGCTCGTGCCCGCGATGCCGGCAGGCGTTGGCGAATCCACGGACGGTGCCGTCGCCGGCGCGTACGACGAACACTCCGGCCCGGCCGACCGACTCGGCCCGCTGGTCGCCGGGGGTGGCAACGTCCTCGCTCCGGCCGACACACATCCAGCCCCCCTGGAAGAAGTGGCGCTGTTCCCAGGCGAACACGGCGTCGTCGACGTACGCCTCCCGGGGCAGCATCCGACTCTCGCCGAACGGTCGGAGCGAGGCGGCGAGCGCCGCCGGATCAATCGGCGCCGGTTCGCGGACGCCGGGACCGGCCCTGCCGTCTTGACTGACCATACAGTCAAGGTAGCCGGTGTGACCGTCGTGTCGGCAAGCGGAGAGGCAGACTCGGGCATGGCCCCGCGCACGACGATCGGAGCCGGCGCCGGTCGCCGGTCGGCCCGGGCCCGGCACCGGGGACTGTGCACCCTGGCGCTCGTGATGGTCATGGCCGGCTGCGGAACCACCAACCCGGCGGCGAAGGCCCCGACCCACTCGTCGGCGCCGACGACCACGACCACCGCGGCTTCGTCCACCACGGCCGCGCCCACCACCAGCGCTCCCGTGGACGCGGCGGCGTGGACGACGTACGGGGGGGGCTTCGCCCGGACCTCGCTCGCCGATCCCTTTCCGGCCGTGACCACCGCCCCCACGGAGGCGTGGACGTCACCGGCCCTGGACGGCGCCGTCTACGGCGAGCCCCTCATCTACGACGGTCAGGTCCTCGTGGCCACCGAGAACGACACGGTCTACGA
>DATNJD010000186.1:0-4476 GCA_035604075.1 Acidimicrobiales bacterium | reverse complement strand
CGTCGGGTCGAGGATGGGCCCGGAGCCGGTCGCCGTCGGTGCCCGTGAGGACCTGCCGGTACCGCCCGGCCAGAGCACGCACCTCGGGGGCGATCTCCCGGCGCCGGAGGGCGCCGTAGGAATAGCCGCACTCGGCGCACGCCTCCATGGGCGTCGACCCTAACCTCGCCCCAACCGTTTCCGGCCCCGGGGCCGGCCGGCGCCATTGCCCCGACAGGGCACGGCGAACGGGCGTGCACCGATGAGATGTCCGAGAGGGTCGGCGGGGAGCAGAATGGGCCCATGGCCCCTGCATCCCCGTCCCTCGACAGCTTCTCCACCCGCTCTGTCCTCGCCGTGGGCGACCGGAGCTTCTCCATCCGCCGGCTGAGCGCCCTCGACGGGCAGTTCGACGTCGCCCGTCTCCCCTATTCGCTCAAGATCGTCCTTGAGAACCTCATCCGCCACGAGGACGGTCGCCACGTCCATGCCGCTGACATCGAGGCCGTGGCCGGCTGGGCGTCTCGCCAGGCGGCCGGCACGGTGGCGTCCACCGAGATCGCCTTCACCCCCGAACGCGTTCTCATGCAGGACTTCACCGGTGTCCCCGCCGTGGTCGACCTAGCCGCCATGCGCGACGCTCTCGTGTCCATGGGCGGCGACCCCACCCGGGTCAATCCGCTCGTTCCCGTGGAACTCGTCATCGACCACTCAGTGATCGCCGAGTCGTCGGGACTGCGGACCTCCTTCGACACCAACGTGGACATCGAGTACCAGCGCAACATCGAGCGCTACGAGTTGCTCCGCTGGGCCCAGCAGGCCTTCGACGGCTGCCGCGTCGTCCCGCCCGGAACGGGGATATGTCACCAGGTGAACCTCGAGTACCTGGCCCGAGTGGTGTTCGCCACGCCCGACGGAGCCGCCTTCCCCGACACCTTGGTGGGAACCGACTCCCACACCACCATGGTCAACGGCCTCGGCGTCCTCGGCTGGGGGGTGGGCGGTATCGAGGCCGAGGCGGCCATGCTCGGCCAACCGCTCACGATGCTCGTGCCACCGGTGGTGGGACTGCGCCTCACCGGCGATCTGCGCGAGGGGACCACGGCCACCGACCTGGTGCTCACCATCGCCGAGCTCCTGCGCCACCACGGCGTGGTGGGGAAATTCGTGGAGGTCCACGGCAGCGGGCTGGCCCAGCTGCCACTGGAGAGCCGGGCCACCATAGGGAACATGGCGCCCGAGTACGGGGCCACCTGCGTGATCTTCCCCGTCGACGACGTCACGCTCGACTATCTCCGCTTCACCGGCCGTGACGAGGACCACGTGCGGTTGGTGGAGGCCTACACGAAGGAACAGGGCCTCTTCCGCCGTCCCGGCGACGACGCTCCGGTGTTCTCCGAGAGCGTCGAGCTCGACCTGTCCACCGTCGTGCCGAGCCTGGCCGGCCCGGCGCGGCCCCAGGACCGGGTGGCGCTGTCGGGAACGAAGGCCGGCTTCGTGAGCGCCCTGGCGGCGTCGCGCCAGACGTCGGGTGACGCGGCGGGACGACGGACGGCCACCGCCACGCTGGCCGACGGCAGCTCCCACGAGATCGGCGACGGCCAGGTCGTGATCGCCGCCATCACCAGCTGCACGAACACCTCGAACCCGCAGGTCATGTTGGCGGCCGGCCTCTTGGCGGCCAAGGCCGTGGACCGGGGTCTGCGGTCGAAGCCCTGGGTGAAGACGAGCCTCGCCCCCGGGTCGCGCGTGGTCATGGACTACTACGAGCGGGCCGGCCTCATCGAGCCGCTCTCCGCCCTCGGCTTCGACCTCGTGGGCTTCGGCTGCACCACCTGCATCGGGAACTCCGGTCCCCTCCTCCCCGGGGTCTCGGAGGCGGCCGCCCAGGGAGATGTGGCCGTCGCCGCCGTGCTCTCGGGGAACCGGAACTTCGAAGGCCGCATCCACCCCGACGTCCGGCTCAATTATCTGGCGTCGCCTCCGCTCGTCGTGGCCTACGCGCTGGCCGGCACCATGGACCTCGACCTCACCACCGAGCCCCTCGGCACCGACCAGGCCGGGCAGCCCGTCTTCCTGCGAGACATCTGGCCCACGTCGGCCGAGATCACCGAGGTCCTCCAGCGGGCCGTCACGTCGGAGATGTTCCGCCGGCGCTACGCCTCTGTCTTCGACGGTGACGACCGCTGGCGCTCCATGGCCGTCGGCGCCGGGGACACCTTCGCCTGGACCGAGGATTCGACCTACGTCCTGCAGGCGCCGTTCTTCGCCGGGATCGGCCGGGAGCCCGCCCCCGTGCGCGACGTGGTCGGCGCCCGGGTGCTCGCCATCCTGGGCGACAGCGTCACCACCGACCACATCTCCCCGGCCGGTTCCATCCGGCCCAGCTCGCCGGCCGGCCAGTACCTGATCGACCACGGTGTGGACGTCTCCGAGTTCAACTCCTACGGCGCCCGGCGCGGCAATCACGAGGTGATGATGCGCGGCACCTTCGCCAATGTCCGCCTCCGCAATCTGCTGGCACCGGGGACCGAGGGCGGCGTCACCCGCCACCTCCCCGACGGCGCGCCGATGAGCATCTTCGACGCCGCCATGCGCTACCAGGCCGACGGTGTGCCCCTCGTGCTCTTCGCCGGGGCCGAGTACGGCTCGGGGTCGTCGCGCGACTGGGCCGCCAAGGGACCGGCGCTGCTCGGCGTCCGGGCCGTCATCGCCCGGAGCTACGAACGCATCCACCGCTCGAACCTGGTGGGCATGGGCATCCTCCCCCTCCAGTTCGCCGACGGTGAAACCCTCACCAGCCTCGGTCTGACGGGCGAGGAGACCATCGACATCGTCGGCCTCGACACCTTCAAGAGCGGGGACGTGCCGAAGGAGATCACGGTCCGGGCGGGCGACGTCGAATTCGGTGCCCGGGTCCGGATCGACACACCCATGGAAGCGGAGTACTTCCGCCACGGCGGCATCCTCCCCTACGTGCTGCGCCAGCTGGCCGTCTGACCCTGACGATTCTCCGAGGCTGACCACCTCTACACTCCCTGGCGATGTCACGGCGGGCGCGCGTCACCCACGGACGGGCGTCGCTCCTGCTTCTTCTGGTGGCGACCGCGGTCGCCGCCTACGGCGTGGTCGGCGCCGTCCCCGCCGCGGCCGCCGCCGGGCCCCGCACGGCGTCGGTCGTCGTCACCGCCGCGGCCTTCGACCACGACGCGCCCGACCCCGACATCCTCCGGGTGGGATCGACCTACTACGTCTACACGACGGCCGGGGGATCGGGGAACATCCCCGTGCTCTCGTCGACCGATCTCCAGCACTGGACGAGGCTCGGGGACGCGCTGCCGGTGTTGCCGTCGTGGCAGAAGCCGGGCAAGACCTGGGCGCCGGGCGTTGTCCTGCTGAACGGTGTCTACGTCATGTACTACGCCACCGAACGGATGGGCGACAACGAAGAATGCATCTCCGAGGCGCAATCGTTCACACCGGCCGGCCCTTTCACCGACTCGAGCATCCAGCCGCTCATCTGCCAGCCCGACATCGGCGGGTCGCTCGATCCCCAACCCTTCGTCGATCCGAGCGGTGCCGTCTACCTCTACTGGAAGTCGAACGGCGGGGACAACGCCCAGGCCATTCCCGGCACCATCTGGGTGGCCCAGCTGTCGGAGGACGGCAGCGCCGTCGTCGGCGACGCCGTGCCCATCCTCACCCAGACCCAGTCGTGGGAGTCCACCGTCGAGAACCCGGCCATGGTCTACGAGTCGGGCAGCTACGTCCTGTTCTATTCGGGCGGTCTGTGGGACAGTGCCGGCTACGGCATCGGCTACGCCGTCTGCGACGGGCCCACCGGTCCGTGCACGAAGCCACAGCAGACCCCGATCGTGCACTCCGACGCCTACCGGCTGGGCCCCGGGGGCGCGTCCCTCGTGACCGACGCCGGCGGCAATTGGTGGATGGCCTACGCGGCCTGGGACGGACCGGCCAGCCAGTACTCCTACGCGGCCGGTGACTTCCGCAGCCTCTGGATCGCACCCGTCACCTTCTCCGGATCGACCCCCGAGGTCGCCGCCGGCGAAACTCCCGAGGGCTACCACATGTCGGGATCCGACGGCGGCGTCTTCGCCTTCGGCGCCGCCCCCTACGACGGGTCGATGGGCGGCAAGCACCTCGTCGCCCCCATCGTGGGCACGGCCGCCGATCCGTCCGGCGGCTACTGGGAGGTGGCCTCGGACGGCGGCGTCTTCGCCTTCGGCGCCCCGTTCTACGGTTCTATGGGCGGCAAATGGCTGGACAAACCGGTCGTCGGCATGGCCGCCACCCCCGACGGCGGCGGCTACTGGCTGGTGGCCTCGGACGGCGGCGTCTTCACCTTCGGCGACGCCGCCTACTTCGGCTCCCTAGGCGGCATCGCCCTCGCCCGACCGGTGGTCGGCATCTCGGCCCCGGCCGGCGGCCACGGCTACTGGCTGGTGGCCTCGGACGGCGGCGTCTTCACCTTCGGCG
>DATNJD010000185.1:0-3113 GCA_035604075.1 Acidimicrobiales bacterium | reverse complement strand
CGCCGCTCCCGTTCTTCCCGAGCTAGCCGTGCCGGGAACGACGGTGGCGGACGGCCGTCCCGCTGCCATGCGGCGGGCCATCGGCGCACTCATGGCGCGGTCCAAGCGCGAGATCCCCCACTACTACCTGAGCACGACGATCGATCTGACGGCGGCGGCGGCGTGGCTCGAGCAGGCGAACATCGTGCGCCCCGTGACGGCCCGTCTCGTCCTCCCCGTTCTGCTGCTCAAAGCCACGGCACTCGCCGTGGGCCGTGTCCCGGAGATGAACGGCTTCATGATCGACGACGCCTTCCACCCGAGCGAGCCCGTCCACATCGGGGTCGCCGTCTCGTTGCGTACCGGTGGCGTCATCGCCCCGGCCATCCACGACACCGGTGGACTCTCCCTCGACGAGCTCATGACGGCGCTGAAAGACCTCGTGGGCCGGGCACGCGCCGGTGTCCTACGCAGCTCAGAGATGAGCGACCCGACCATCACGGTCACGAATCTCGGCGACCTCGGTGTCGAGGCGGTGTTCGGAGTGATCTACCCACCACAGGTTGCCCTGGTGGGTTTCGGCCGGGTCACCGAGCAGCCATGGGCGCACGATGGCATGCTCGGTATACGGCCATGCGTCACGGCGACGCTGTCGGCCGACCATCGAGTAAGCGACGGCCATCGAGGCGCTCGCTTTCTGACCGAGATCAACCGTCTGCTCCAGGAGCCGGAGAAGCTATGACAAACGAAGAGGCACGCCAGCTGATCCGATCGGTTCTCCACCAGGTGGCCCCCGAGGCGGACATGGACGACGTCGGAGAGGGCGAGACCCTGCAGGAGGCTCTGGACCTCGACTCGATCGACTTCCTCAACTTCGTGATCGGGCTGAACGAGGAGACGGGGCTCGAGATCCCAGAACGCGACTACCCACAGCTGTCAACGGTCGGAGGATGCGTCACCTATCTGACCTCGGCGCGCTGACGGGCCGACCTCTGTGGCATCTCTCGGAGAGATCCTGCGCCGTTTCCGTTTCCACGGGGTGCCCGGCGCGCCGGTCGCGGCCGGTGTGCCCGTCGACCGGGGCGCCCAGTTCGAGGCCGAGCTGACACCGGTCTTCTCGGCCCTCGAGGACGCCCAGCACCACGCCGAGGACGTCGTGGGCGCGGCGACCCGGGAAGCGGCCCGCCTCCGCGCCGACGCGGCCGAACGAGGACACCGGCTCCTGGCCGACGCCCGCGCGGGTGCCGGTGCGGCGCACTCCGAAGGAGCAGAGTCCGTCCTGGCCCGAGCCGATGTGGAGCGCATGTCGCTGCTGGCGGCGGCGGGGGCGGAGGCCGATCGGATCAGCCGTGTCGCCGCCGAGCGCACACCCGCCGTGGTCGACCACGTGGTGGACCGGGTCCTGGCCCTCGGGGATCCACAGCCTTGACCGTCGGCTGGGTGGCGGCGGGGGTGCGAGGGCGGGGATTGGCCCGGCGCCGTCTCGGGCGCGACGGCGTCCGCCACGTGGCGGCTGCCGAGTCCCTGGCCGCGGCCCTCGTCACCCTCGCGTCCACGCCCTACGGACGCGAGGTCCGACCCGACATGGACCTGGCGTCAGCCCAACATGCCGTTTCGGCCACCCTCCTCTGGCACCTGCGGATCCTGGCCGGCTGGGGCCCACCACTCGGTGCCGGGGCCCTGCGGCTCCTAGGAGCGGGTTTCGAGGTGGCCAACGTGATCGGCCATCTGGCGCGCCTGCGCGACCAGCCGGCCCCCCCGCCCTATGCGCTCGGCTCCCTGGCCACGTCGTGGCCGGCGGTGGCCGCGGCGCGGACACCGGCCCAGGTCCGAATGGTGCTGAGCTCGTCGGCTTGGGGCGACCCCGGGGGGGACGAACCTGCCGTGGTGGCCCTGTCGCTGCAGCTCGGTTGGGCCCGTCGGGTCTTCGACGGCGTCCCGGCAGCGGCTGACTGGGCGGTCTCCGCTGCCGCCCTGGTGATCGCCAGGGTCCTCGGGGCCGACGCTCTTGCCGCGGTGGGTCCTTCGGCGCGACGTGACGCCACCCACGTCCTCGGACGACGCTGGCAGCAGGCCAGGTCCATCGGGGAGCTCGCCCGACACGTGTCCGGCGCCGCCGGCCTCGTCCTTCGGGACGCGGACGGGCCCGAAGACTTGTGGCGTGCCGAGGTCCGCTGGTGGACCACCGTCGAGTCCACCGGTGCCACCCTGGCGGCGCGCCCCCGGCCCGACCCGTCCAGTGGGATCGGGGTGGCCGGGTTGCTCGCCGCCGACGCCTGGTGGACGCGCGCCGCACTGGCCATGGCGGCGAGCGGCGGCGGGGACCTGGCCGAGGTGCTCGATGCCGTGGCGTGATGCCTTCGAGCCCATCCGCATGGACCGCGTCGCCGTGGTGGCTCCCCGTGATCGGCTGCGTCGGGTGTTGGTGGCCCTCGCCGAGGCCGGCGTCGTCCAGGTCGAGTTGATCGGAGATCAGGCCGGCGGGCCGGCGACCGATGCCCTGCGGCGAACCCACCAGACGATCGGGCCCCAGCCGTCCACAGAACCGGTCCCGGCGGCGCCATGCCTGGCTCCCGATCCCCCTGATCTGGTCGTCATCGAGCGGGCCGGGCGGATCGGCGAGCTGGCCGGCGAGGCCGAGCTCGAGCGGGTCGTCGCCGGGTCGTTGCACCGCGGTGCCGTAGCCGCCCTCGTGGGCTGGAGCCCGAAGGCGGCCGTGGATCCGTTGGCCGGCCGGCTGGCCCTGCTCGGGGGCGCCGTCGTCCGTCTGTCAATCCCGCGAGGCGCCCAGCCACCGACCCTGATCGAAGCCAGGGGAGCCACCGGTGCCTTCCAGCCGTTGGTCGACACGTATGCCACCGTCCCCTACGCGGACCTCAACCCGGCTGCGCTCGCCGGGCTCGCCTATGTCGTGATGTTCGGGATGATGTTCGGCGACGTCGGTCACGGCGCTCTGCTCGTGGCCGCCGGGCTGCTGTTGGCCGCCGGTCACCCGACCTCGCTCGCCCGCTTCCGTCGCCTGACACCGTTCGTCATCGGCGCCGGGGTGGCGAGCACTCTTTTCGGACTGGCGTTCGGCGAGATGTTCGGTCCCACCCATGTCATCGGGGCACTGTGGCTGGCGCCGCTCGACC
>DATNJD010000184.1:0-2206 GCA_035604075.1 Acidimicrobiales bacterium | reverse complement strand
TGTCCGGCAGGCGGAGGGCGCCTTCGTCGTCGAAGGGGCGAGGGTGCTCGTGAGTGCGATCGACGCCGGCGCCGAGATCGAAGCGGTCTTCGTGGGCGCCGACGGGGCCGATGCTCCGGCCGTGGTCGAGGCCACCGACCGGGCCCGGGCCAAGGGTGTGCGCATCTTCAACCTGGCCCCCGGGGTGGTCGAGCGGGTGGCCGACACGGTGACCCCGCAACCCCTGCTGGCCGTGGTCCGGATGCCCGAAGCCACGCTCGGAGACCTGGCCGGAGCCAGCTTCGTGGTGGTGTGCGTGGACGTCCGTGACCCCGGGAACGCCGGGGCCGTGATCCGCAGCGCCGATGCTGCCGGGGCTGACGGTGTGGTGTGCTGCGCCGGGACGGTCGATCCCTTCAATCCGAAGACGGTGCGGGCCTCGGCCGGCTCGGTGCTCCACCTACCGGTGGTGACGGGCGACGACCCCGGGGAGGTTCTCGGCGCTCTGGCCGGACAGGGCCTGCGGTGCCTGGCGGCGGTGGCCCACGGGGGGACCGACTACACCGAGGTGGATCTCGTCGCCCCGCTCGCCCTCGTCTTCGGCAACGAGGCCGCCGGGTTGCCCGCCGCCCTGGACGACAAGCTCGCGGGGGCCGTGACCATTCCCATGGCCGGTCGGGCCGAGTCGCTCAACGTCTCCATGGCGGCGGCCGTCCTGTGCTTCGAGGTTCGTCGGGCCCGCGCCGGCAATGGTGGGCTCCAGATCTGATAATCTGATTAGATGACCGAGATCAGCGCGACCGACGCAGCGCGCAAGTTCGCCGATCTTCTTGACGCGGTGGAGCACCGCGGGGAGAGGATCACGATCGTTCGGCGAGGAAGGGCAATTGCCTTGATCGAGCCGATTCCGAGTGGGCGCGGCTCCGACGTGAAAGCGATGCTTCGTCGCCACAAGGTGGATTCGAGTTGGCGAACCGAGTTGGCGGGACTCCGCGACCTGTTGACCATCGAGGAGCGAAGCTGACTCGGCTTCTGTTCGACACCACGTTTCTCATCGACGTCGAGCGGACCGGAGGGGAAATCGACGAGGCGTTCGATAACGACGACGACGTCGCCATCGCGGCGATCACCATTGCTGAGCTCCGAGTCGGCGTCGAGCTGTCGAAAGGAAGGACGCGAGTCATTCGTTCGGCCTTTCTCGACGACGTTCTCGCCACAATCCCGGTGGTTGACTACGACGTCAGCGTGGCCGAGGCGCACGCGCAGCTGCTTGTCACCGTCCGTCGACAAGGGAGGCCGAGAGGTGCCCACGACCTCGTGATCGCGGCCACGGCCTTGGCCTCACAGAGGACTGTCCTCACTGCTGATCGCACTGCTTTTGTGGAATTTCCCGGCGTGGCGTTCCGGCACCAAAGGTGACAGAACAACTAGTTACTTATCGGAGTCCGGAGCAACTTCTGCGCTTTCTTGGCTAGGGCCTTTGCCGCCGTATTGAAGGGATCCTCCTGTTCGGCGCGCTGAGCCGCGGCCAATGCCTGGCGGACGACCGGTGGCGAGTCCTCCACGCGACCCTCGTTGTAAAGGGCCGAGCCGTAATTGGTCTCGGCGGCGGTGCTGTATCCGTCCAGGGCGACCTCCTGACTCAGGTACCCGACGACGGCCTGGTAGGCCGGGATGGCGCTCGCGTTCGCGTTCAGCTGCGTGGCGTGGTAAGCGGCGTTTGAACCGAGCGTGGCGAAGTAGCTCGGCTCCCAGGGATTCAGTTGGACGGCCCGGGCCAGAGACGCATTGGTGCCGAGCCAGGCTTGATGGTCGGCACGCCACAGGGCGTCGGTTCTCCAGAAGGTCAACCCCACCGCGGTGAGACCGACGAGCCCGACGGCGAGAGCGGTTCCGATCCGGCGCCGATCGTCGGGCGACAGAGCGCTGGAGCGGCCTTTGACGCCGCTTCGGCCCGTGACACCGATGATCGGATACTCGGCGTCGTCGTCGGCGGCGGTCGGGGTGTCGGTATCGCGGTGGACGGCTCGGAAGGCGGCGAGGGGGGAGACGAGGGCACCGACGGGCCAGATGCTCCGGTTGACGATCCCCAGGAAGCCCAGCACGACGAAGAGGGCGAAGAGGGTGGCCACCTGCTCGATGTCGAACGAGGCCTGGACGATGTAGCCCGCCAACCCGGCCACCAAGGCGGCCACGATGTATCGGCGGGGCTCAGGACCGGTGGCGC
>DATNJD010000183.1:0-3360 GCA_035604075.1 Acidimicrobiales bacterium | reverse complement strand
CGAGCCGATCGACGCCGAGCTCGCCGTGGTCTCGTCCGAGCGCGACCAGCGGCGCGACGACCGCGTCCGGCTCCAGGCCGCCGTCGCTGCCGCCGTGGAAGGGATCGACGCCGACATCGCCGCCGAGAGCGCCGCCCGGGTGGCCGCCGCCACCCAGGTCCCCGCCGACCTTCTCACCCGCTACGAGCGCCTGCGCACCACATTGGGGGGTACGGGGGCGGCGCGGCTGGTGGGCGGTTCCTGCAGCGGCTGCCATCTCTCTCTGCCGGCCATGGAGGTGGACCGCATCCGCAAGGCCCCCGCCGACGAGGTCATCCTCTGCGACCAGTGCGGTCGTATCCTCGTTCCCTGACAGGGCGTCCCGTGCTCATCCTCGTCCGTCACGGAGAGACCGAGGCCAACGCCGCCGGCGTCCTGCTGGGCCGGACCGAGTCACCGCT
This sequence comes from Acidimicrobiales bacterium, assembly GCA_035604075.1. GTDB lineage: Bacteria > Actinomycetota > Acidimicrobiia > Acidimicrobiales > UBA8190 > Palsa-661. Next base: position 2,920 of record DATNJD010000183.1, on the reverse strand, counting down.
CACCGAGAACGGACGGTCGCAGGTGGCCATGTTGGCGCCGCGTGTGGCGGGGGCGGCCCGGTTGATCAGCAGTCCGCTCGGCCGCGCCCGGGAGACGGCCGCCACCCTCGGCCTCGACCTGTCGGTGGAGATCGACGAGCGCTGGGCCGAGATCGACTACGGCGACTTCGACGGTCACCCGCTGGCGGGGCTCCCTCGCGACATGCTCCACCAGTGGCGGGCCGACCCCGGCTTCCGGCCCCCCGGGGGCGAGACCCTGGTCGAGCTCGGGCACCGAGTGCGCGCCGCCTGCACCGAACTCTTCGCCCACACGGGCGACGGGGCCCGGGGGGAGGGCGACATCGTGGTGGTCAGCCACGTGTCACCCATCAAGGCGGCCGTGGCCTGGGCGCTCGGGACCGGGGACGAGATCTCCTGGCGCCTCCACCTCTCGACGGCGTCGATCACCCGCATCGCCTGGGGCTCAGGCGGTCCCGTCCTGAGCGGCTTCAACGACACCCAACGGATGTGACCGTGTCTCGACCAATTGGTCCCACCACGGCCGGGGTGGCGGGGTGCCGGAGCCCCTCAGGCGATGTCCGGAGTGCGAAGACGGCGTTGCGCCTCTCGGCGGATGCGATCAAGGTGCGGACGCACCGTGTCCACGCTCACGGAGAGCTGGCTCGCGATCGACGCGTCCGTCTCTCCTTGCGCCACCAGGGACAAGATGTCGAGGTCCCGATCGGTCACGGCCAATCCGGGTTGTCCCGACGTCTCTCGGGCATGGCGCAGGAGGTGGGCGGCCAGCATCGGGGAGACGTACGCTCCACCCTGCGCCACCGCCGTCACCGCCTTCACAATTTCTCCGGAGTTGGCGCCCTTCTTGAGGTAGCCGTTTGCCCCGGCGCCAATGGCGTCGAGGACGCTCTGGTGATCACTCGATGCTGAAATGACCAGAACCGCCTCTACGCAGGCCTTGACCCTGCTCACCGCGTCGGCGCCTTCGGCGTCCGGTAGGTGGAAGTCGACAAGGACCACTCGGATTCGCTCGTAGCCGGCATCTTCGAATTCCTGCACACTCGAGGCGGTGGCGACGAGCTCCATGTCGATCGAGCCATCGATGATGCGCACGAGGCCCTGCCGGGACAGAGGATGATCTTCGATGATGGCGACGCCGATCACCGCGGCGTCCAGAGCTCGACGCGCGTTCCTTGGCCGGGCTCCGACCACAGATCGGCCCTGCCCCCCACGTCTTCCAGCCTCGAGACCAACGAATTGGCAATGCCGAAGCCCATTCGGTACGACGACACATCGAAGCCGTGGCCCTGGTCACGGATCGTGATCGTGGTCCCGTCGTCGTCTGATCGGACCCGCACCACCACCTCCGTCACCCCGGCGTGCTTGAGAGAATTCGTCAATGCCTCGCGGGTCGCCTCGCAGAGCGCGGCGGCCAGAAGGGGAGCCGACGTGTCGTCGACAAGCTCGGTCGCGACCAGCTCGACGTGGAGACCGCGCTCGGAGAATTCCTCGGCCAAGCCCTCCAGGTCGTCGAGGAGCCCCGCACCATGAACGGAGTCGCCGGAAATTGCCCGGCGCAGCGCTGTCGCCTCCTTGCGGGCCTGACGGCGGATGGAGTCGGAACCGATGTCGTGTTCCCCCGCCACAGCTTCGAGGGTCTGGAGAGCGGAATCGTGCAACAAGCGATGCTGACGGTTCCGTTCCTTCTCGGTCGCCACCTGCTCCCGTTCTCGCAGCGTCTCGCGTCGCGCCATCTCGAGCTTCTGAGCGTCACGCCGTAGCCGTCGAACGAACCGGTTGGCGGCGAAATAGTAGTTTCCATAGCTGGTCGTGTTGGCCAGTGCCGTCGCCACCTGGCTCCCACCCATCTTCATACTCGGCCAGACCGTGGCGACGTACGTGCCGGCCAGGAGCGTCGGCCACGCGATCGATGTGCGATCCTCGATGGCCATGGCCACACCGGCGGCGGTCCCGAAGGTCAATGGACACATCCAATTGAGCCAGGTGGTGCGGTCTTCCGGAGTGGTCGCCGCCGCGATCGTCACCAGGCCCGCCAGTCCGACTCCCGTGTCGACGAGAGCCGGGAAGCTCTCGTCGTAGGCTTGGCGACGCCAGCAGCGTCGGGCGAGCCACGCCGATTCCAACAGGCTGACCAGCCACGTGGCCAAGGCCAGTCGTGGCTTTCTGTACGCCCGCCATCCGGTGGCGATGCAGACCCCGCCCGACAGCAGGTGCATCGACCGCACGGTGAAGAATGCGATCAGGGTGGCCCGCTCGTTGGCCGCACTCTGGTCGGACGAGGGGGGAGCCTCGGTGCCGCTGTCGGGGACGGGGTATTCGCTCAATCTGGACCTGGGCTGACTCGGGTTGTCGACGCTCTCGATCGGGATCGTAGCCAAGGTACAAAGACGGGGCTTCCGCACCGATGGGTTTACGAGGGGTGCTCGAAGGACAGGCGGGCGAGCTCGGCCCGGCGCCGGTGTCCCGTCTTGTCACGGATGCGGTCGAGGTGCGACCTGACCGTGCTGACACTGATGAACAACCGCTCGGCGATGTCGGCGTCCGTCTCCCCTTCGGCCAGGAGAGCGAGAATTTCTCGTTCGCGGTCCGTCAGGGTATAGGCCGTCGGCCTGCTCTGGTCGCGGTTGTCGCGCAGGAGGAACGCAGCCAGAACAGGCGAGACGTAGGTGCCGCCGGCGGCGACCACGAGGATCGCATTGGCGATCTCCTCGGCTTGGGATGATTTCGGCAGATAGCCCGACGCCCCGGCGCCGATCGCATCCACGACGTGCTTCCGGTCGTCGGAAGCCGAGACCACGAGCACGTTGGAGTGCTTGGCCCTCACCCGGCCGACGGCATCGGCACCCTGGCAGTCGGGGAGGTGGAGATCGAGGATCACCACGTCGACACTCTCGTAGCCCGA